>CAUZWH010000342.1:0-4142 GCA_963583675.1 Alphaproteobacteria bacterium | reverse complement strand
ACGGACATCGCCCACGGATTCGGCGGTTGCGTCGATTATCGGGCCCGACGACCCCCCCGAACCGCGATATCGGCTACGCCGCGCGCCATAGTCGGGTCGGCCCCGCTTATAACGGGCGTGGCTACCCTCTTTGGCAGGTTCGTTTCCTTCCTCGACGCCGCCTTCGAGCCAATCGCTACCCCAGCCGCGACTCCAGTCTGCACCTCCGGTATAGATGCCGGCGTCCGCTTCGCGCTCGACGTGTTCGTCCGGCAACTCATCAATAAATCGCGACGGCAGATTGCCATGCGTCATTTCGCCGAAAACGCGCCGGGCGGCGGCATAGGAAATGGTAATTCTGAAGCGTGCGCGGGTGAGACCGACGTGGGCTAGCCGCCGTTCTTCCTCCAGGCCGCGGGTGCCGTTTTCGTCCAGCGACAAACGGTGCGGAAATAGACCTTCTTCCCAGCCCGGGAGAAACACGCTGTCGAACTCGAGACCTTTCGCACCGTGGAGGGTCATCAGATTAGCTTTTGCACCCTCGCTGGAATCATCATTGTCCATGACCAGCGACACGTGTTCGAGAAATCCGGTCATGTTTTCGAACTCGCCGATTGCGCGGGTCAATTCTTTCAGGTTCTCAAGCCGGCCCGGGGCATCGGGCGAGCGATCGTTCTGCCACATCGCGGTGTAACCTGAATCGTCGAGAATGGTTTCTGCGAGTTCTGTGTGCGACATCGACGACACCAATGACCGCCAGCGTTCGAACGATTCGACAAGGGTCCGTAGACTGCGTCGGGCTTGCGGTCGGAGTTCATCGGTCTCGACGATGCTGCGCGCGGCTTGGGTAAGCGGCATGTCGCCGCTACGGGCGAGGCGATGCAGTATCTGCATGGTTGCCTCGCCGATTCCCCGTTTCGGGACATTGATAATACGCTCGAAGGCGAGGTCGTCTTCAGGCACCATCATCACACGCAAATAAGCGAGCGCATCGCGGACTTCGCGCCGTTCGTAGAACTTGGGTCCACCGATGACGCGATAGGGGATGCCCAGTGTGAGAAAACGTTCTTCGAAGGCGCGGGTCTGAAACGACGCGCGCACGAGGATCGCCATCTCGTCGAGGCTGTTGCCTTTACGCTGCAGGGTTTCGATTTCGTCGGCAACCAGACGCGCCTCGGCGTCTTCGTCCCACACACCGTGCACGGCGACTTTTTCGCCCTCGGTTACCTCGGTCCATAATGTCTTGCCTAGCCGACCTTCGTTTTGTGCAATCAGCGCTGCGGCGCAGGCGAGAATGTGGGGCGTCGAACGGTAGTTTCGCTCAAGGCGCACCATTCGCGCGCCTTCGTAATCCTTTTCAAACCGCAAGATGTTGCCGACTTCGGCGCCACGCCATCCATAGATCGATTGGTCGTCGTCGCCGACGCAACAGATGTTGTTGCTGCCTTGCGCCAACAATCGCAGCCAAAGGTATTGGGCGACGTTGGAATCCTGGTACTCGTCGACCAGGAGATAGTGAAAGCGCCGGTGGTAGTCGGCGAGCACATCAGGTTGGGTGCTGAACAATGTTAGACAATGGAGCAGGAGGTCGCCGAAATCGACCGCGTTGAGTGCGGCTAACCGGAGCTGATAGAGGCGGTAGAGATCGGCCGCGCGACCGCCTGCGAAATCACCAACGTCCTCGGTCGCAACCTTGTCCGGAGCGAGTCCGCGGTCTTTCCAGCGACTGATGATGGCGGCAAGCGCGCGCGATGGCCACCGCTTCTCATCGATATTCGCGGCCACCAGGATTTGCTTGATCAAGCGGAGCTGATCGTCGGTGTCGAGAATGGTGAAATTGGGCTTAAGCCCAACGAGCTCAGCGTGGCGGCGAAGGATACGTGCGCCGATCGAGTGGAACGTCCCGATCCACAAACCCTCCACAGCATCGCCGATAAGCTGACGCACGCGATCGGTCATTTCGCGTGCAGCCTTGTTGGTGAACGTGACAGCGAGAATTTGGCCGGGAAATGCGCGCCGGGTTGCCAGAATATGAGCCAACCGCGTGATCAGGACCCGTGTCTTGCCGGTTCCTGCCCCCGCCAGAACAAGAACTGGGCCATCGATCGTTAGAACAGCCTCTTGCTGACTGTCGTTAAGCCCGTCCAGGTAGAGCGGTTGCTGAGCCGCCGGCGCCACAGCATCAGCCGCGGGCGGTTCAAGGTTGGCGAGATCGAAGGGGTCGGACATTGGCGGCGCTTCTTCTTAACGGGTTCGCCCTAGATATTAAACATTTCCCTCATGAATCACGCGAACCGGATGCACCGGGCATCCTCTCATCGCTCGTTATGCTCTTCGGCCTGAACGTCGAGCAAAGCTTGATTAAAAACTGTGAGCACATCGTGGTGGCGCACCAAGCAAACGACTTCAAGCGTTTGAGGGTCGCGAACAACAGGCACGTCATCCTCTGGGACCCGCTCGAGCACCTTGAGGGCATTCTCCAGATTCTCGTTCATAACGAGAAAGAGCGGGTTCGGACTTGCGATATCACGTGCCGTGAGGTCCGCGGCGCTGGCGGGATCGAGTGCCGCTTGGACCAGGTCGGAGAATGCGATCACCCCGATCAGCGAGCCTTCCTCAGTCACGAAAAATGTCCGACCGGGCTCCAGCTTCATGAGTCCACGTATGGCATCGATCGAGGTGGACCCGCTCACCGTGTGAAACTCGTGCCGCGCGACGTCGCGAACCCGTTGCCGTCTTAACTGTGCACGTGCCGGGCCGCCCGAAAGAGAGATACCGGTGCGCTCGAGTTGCCACTCAAAAAATGATTTACCGATGAACTGGCGAGTTGTGATCGAGGCAACTACGACCGCAATCATAGCCGCCGCTGTGACCGTAAAGTCGCCTGTGAGCTCAAAAAGAATAAGAATCGTGGACATTGGCGCACCGAGCACCGGCGCAGCTACGGCAGCCATGCCGATAATGGCGTAGAGCGTCGGTCCCGATGCCAATTCGGGGAATGGTATGGCGGCGATCGTTCCAAAGGTTGCGCCGACGGCGGCACCGAGAAAAAGTGAAGGGCTGAACACGCCGCCGCCGAATCCTGAGCATAGGGTCACGGCGGTCGCAATCAACTTGGCAACGAACAGCGTGACCATCGGAACCATTGTTAGATTACCCTGAAGCAGCGAATCCGTCGTTTCGTAGCCGACCCCGAGTACCTGAGGATAGAACACTGCGATCGTGCCGACGACGAGACCGCCGAAGGTTGGATGGAGCCAGGCCGGAACTGGGAGGCGCTTGGCTGTGTCCTGGGCCAGCACCGAGGTGGCCATGAACAGCATGGCGACGCGGGCGGCGAGGAAGCCGAGCAGGACGTCGGCCGGAAACTCCCGGAAAGACCCGACCGTGAATGGCGGCACAATGAAGGCTGGAAATCACCGAGATGGATACGCGAGATGACCGTACCCGCAACAGCGGCGATGACGACCGGCGAGAACGCGCTTAATGCGTAGTGTCGTAGCATCACCTCGAGGGTAAAAATGACGCCGGCAATGGGCGCGTTGAATGACGCCGCGATCCCAGCTGCGACGCCGCAACCGAGCAGAGTTTGTGATTGTTGAGGATTAAGGTGCAGGTGCCTGGCGATGAACGACGCGATCGCGCTGCCAAGATGAATCATGGGTCCTTCGCGGCCTGCCGAAGCGCTAAAACCAAGCGACGCGGCGCTAACGGCCGCGGCGCCGAGACCGCGGTCCAATCCGATGTGACCGCCGCGCAGCGCACCGGCTTCGATAACTTGTGCGACGCCTTGCGCCTGACCGCCTGGCTCACGAACTTCAAGGACAGCCCGATAAGGAAGCCGCCTGCAGTAGGCACGAGCATCACATGCCACCACGGAAGATCTACAGAAAAGTGTATATCCGCTCGAGAATCGAGGTGAAGGTTAGGTCGGTCGTGAAGGTAAGTTCTTGGAGCAGGGTAATAAGGGCGAGGAAGCCAATCGCGCCATAGGCGACGACCACACCAATTGCCGCAGCCAATATCGACAAGACGAGTTGTTCATTGCGCGCGAACCAAAGTCCGATCCCACGCAGGCGATGGAGCCCGTGCGTCGGAGAACTCATAGCGGGTGCCGGCACATACCGATCGGTTCACCTACCTAAGAAGCGGTCCTCGCCATT
>CAUZWH010000341.1:0-4148 GCA_963583675.1 Alphaproteobacteria bacterium | reverse complement strand
CGAATCGACCTTCGGCCGACTATCGGTTAACGACGGCAAGTTCGTCAGCCGGGTGCGCGCCGGTGGCCGTGTGACAACGCGGACCGTCGCAAAAGTCCAGGATTTCATGGCCGAAACGCACGCCAGTTCACCGGCCACCAAACCAACAGCCAAGAAAAGTCCGGCGAAGAAGGCGAGCAAGGACCCGCGGCCGTTCCGTTTCTATGACAATCGCCAGAAGTACCTGCTGTTCGTGAACACCTGCAGCGAGAAGTGGGTAATTGCCGAACGCGTCGGCATGGAGTTGCAATATTTAAGCCCGCAACCGCCGGCGCTGCGCGTGTTCGACGCCGGCATGGGCGATGGCACGGTGTTGACCCGGGTGATGCGCCAGATGCACCGGCGCTTTCCCACGGCGCCGTTCTTTATCGTCGGCAAGGAGATCAGCCTCGAGGACGTGCGGCTCGGGTTGGAGAAGATGCCCGACCGGTTCTTCGAGCACCCGGCAACCGTATTGGTCGTGACCAATCTCTACTACACAGAATCACCGTGGCTGATGCCGCGATCGGTCGAAGCAGCGTCGATGTTGAACTGGCAAGAAGTGCCACTCGCGGGGTCGACGTCCTACGAGTTCGACGAGCAGATTAAGGCACTGCAACCGACGCTATCGGAAGGGTGGCAGGTCCGCTCAAGCGCGAAGACCGGCAATCCGCTTTACGAGCGGCCCTCGGTGCTGGTGCTGTACCGCGAGGATCACCGCTTTTTGCTCGACCCGATTATTCCCAAGCCGGGCCAAAACACCGGCAACTACGATCTGGTGATCGCGTCGCAACCCTATCGGGCGCGCATGCCGCTCGAGTTCAAGGCGAGCCGCGTGGTTTCTCCCCTGGCATCGAGCCTCGCCGCAGGCGGGCGCATGCTGGTTATTCATTCGCACGGTGGAGATCCCGGACTTGAGATCATCCGCCGCGTCTGGGCCGATGAAGATCCGTTCGTTCATAACCGGCACGACCTCCTCAAGATGACCAAGCAAACCCTGAAGGGCACACACCGCGATCTCAACTACCAGGCTTATGCCGACCAACGCGCGCTGTTTCGCTACGATATGCATACGCTGCCCTCGGAGATCGGCGAGTCGATCGGCACCTCGACGCTGCTGGCCGCCTGGAACGCAGCTATCTACGTCGCCCAAATCGACGATCAACGGGTCGACGAGGCGATGCGCGGCGAAGCCTATCTCGACGCCACCCGCGACGTGCTGCGCGAGCGCGGCGGCCTCTGGTTCAACGACGAATCCTTCGTCATTTCACGGCGCCGGCTTTAGCGCGCCCTTTATCTCTGCCTCCGACCAGATTTTTCTGATTCAACAATAGGACACGAAAATGGCTGAATTTACGGATTACAAAGTTGCCGATATGTCCCTCGCCGAATGGGGACGCAAAGAAATGAACATTGCTGAAACCGAGATGCCGGGATTGATGGCGATTCGCGAGGAATTCTCGACTGAGCAACCGCTCAAGGGCGCTCGCATCGCCGGTTGCCTGCATATGACGATTCAGACCGCGGTGCTGATCGAATCGCTGACCGCGCTCGGCGCCGAGGTGCGCTGGAGTTCGTGCAATATCTTTTCAACCCAGGATCATGCCGCCGCCGCGATCGCCGCCACCGGGGTGCCGGTGTTCGCCTGGAAGGGCATGGACGATGACGAGTTCTGGTGGGCGATCGACCAAACCATCACCGGCCCAGACGGCTGGCAGCTCAATATGATTCTCGACGATGGCGGCGACCTGACCCAGGTGATGCACGAAAAACACCCCGACATGCTGGCCGACATCCGCGGGCTCTCTGAGGAGACGACAACCGGGGTTCACCGTCTCTACGAAATGGCAAAAACAGGCCGTCTCAAGACCGTGGCGTTCAACGTCAACGACTCGGTAACGAAGTCGAAGTTCGACAATCTCTATGGCTGCCGCGAGAGCCTGGTTGATGGCATCAAGCGCGCGACCGACGTGATGTTGGCGGGCAAGGTTGCGGTGGTGGCCGGTTACGGCGACGTCGGCAAGGGCTGCACCGCGGCGCTGAAAGGCCAGGGCTGCCGGATATTGGTGACCGAGATCGACCCGATCTGCGCGCTACAGGCGGCGATGGAGGGCTATCAAGTGGTCACCATGGACGAGGCCGCCGCCCAGGGCGATATTTTCGTGACCACGACCGGCAATATCGACGTGATCACGCTGGACCATATGCGGGCCATGCACGACCGTGCGATCGTGTGCAATATCGGCCATTTCGATTCCGAAATTCAGATCGCGGCGTTGCGAAATCTGAAGTGGCACAACGTGAAGCCGCAGGTTGACGAGGTCGAGTTCCCTGATGGCAAGCGCCTGCTCGTGTTAGCCGAGGGGCGGCTGGTGAATCTGGGCTGTGCGACCGGGCATCCGAGTTTCGTGATGAGCAACTCGTTCACCAACCAGGTGCTGGCCCAGATCGAGATCTGGAACAACCACGCCAACTACGAGCACAAGGTTTATGTGCTGCCCAAGCATCTCGACGAGAAAGTTGCGCAACTGCATCTCGCCAAACTCGGCGTGCATCTGACGACGCTGACCGCGGAGCAATCGAAATATCTCGGCATCTCGGACAAGGGCCCGTTCAAGCCGGAGTATTATCGGTATTAGTGTTTGATTAAGAGAACCCCTTACCCCAGCCCTCTCCCGCAAGGGGAGAGGGAGCTAGCCGTTTGCTCAAATGTAGCCCTCTCCCCTTTCGGGAGAGGGTTGGGTGAGGGGTAGCCGGAGGCAGCTATGGCGGAATGGACTGAGACCAATCGCGGGGTGGTGTTCCCGTGGCAGTGCGACCACTACGGGCATCTCAATGTGCGCTACTACACGCACTTTTTCGACGATGCCGGCTTTCAGATCTGGTCGCTGATCGGGCTGAAGCTTGACGATATCCACGCCCGCGGGGTTCACCCGGTGGTCGCACAGATCACGGTGACGTTTCTCCACGAACTCAAGCCGGGATCGCTGATCAAAGTCAAAGGTGGGTTCACGAAAGCGGGCACTAAAAGCATCGGCCACACGCAACGCATGTATAACGTCGATACCGGGGTGTTGTGCGCGACCCAGGATTCGGTCGAGGTGTTTTTCGATCCCGAAACCCGCACCTCGGCGCCGATGCCCGATGACATCAGGGCACGGATCGCCGCGAACCTGGTTGATTTGAACAAGGAATAGGCGGGCGGAAGTACGATCACGCTCTCCAGAGCCTAAATTAGAGCACTCCGCACCCGTCGGGATTGGGTGGGAACGGCACCCGGTGGCGGCTTAGTCCTCGCCGTCGTAGTAGCGGCCGAAGCGGTTGGCGATGAAATCGTCGAGCCTCGCGCTTTCCTGAGTGACAAAGCCCTTTTGCGGCAATTTTCCCTCGCGCAGGAGGTCGACCATGGCGCAGACGCCGGCAGCAGTGGTGATTTGGATGGCGCTGCGGGTGATGCCGTCGATCTCGTCGGAATAGATCTTGCGGGCAAAGCTCTCCTGGGTGAGGGCGCCTTCGCGCTCGCCGGTCACGGTGACGAATACCAGCACGACATCCTGGGTGGTTGCGGGAACCGCATTTTCCAGCACTTCGAGAAATAGTTCGCGGCGCTCGCAGAGCCGTAGATCACGGGCCCGCATGCGGATCAGGTCGCGGTCGCCGGGATAGCGCACGGTTTTGTAGTCGAGGTTGCGCACCTTGCCGTCAAGAGTTTCGCACAGAGTGCCGAGCCCGCCTGAGGTGTTGAACGCCTCGTAGGCGATACCGTCGAGTGAGAAATGCTCGTAGCCATCGAGTGCCCGCGCTTCAACGCGCTCACCCTCGTGGATCGCTTCGCACTCGTTGCAATATTCCTTGATCAAGCCATCGGTGCTCCGGGTGAGATTGTATTTGAGCTCGTTGGACGGAAATTTGGGCAGCGCACCGACCCGCATCTTCACGGTGTCGAGCGACTCGAATTTCTGGGCGAGATCGTGAGCGACGATCGAGATGAACCCCGGTGCCAAACCACATTGCGGCACGAAAGCGCTGTCGGCACCTTCGGCCAAGGTGCGGAGCGCACGCGTCGTGGCGACGTCTTCGGTGAGATCGAAATAGTGAATACCGCAATCGCGCGCGGTTTCACCGATCCC
>CAUZWH010000340.1:0-4149 GCA_963583675.1 Alphaproteobacteria bacterium | reverse complement strand
AAGGCCTTGATGGGCGAGATGCTCGAGGCCACTAAGTCGAATGAACCCAACGCGATGAACTACGAATGGTTCATCAGCGAGGATAATGCCACCGCTCACATCTACGAGCGTTATAGCGATTCGGCCGCAACAATGACTCATCTGCAGTGGTTTGGCGAAAATGCTGCCGAGCGATTCCTGGCCGCCGTTGAGCCAACTCGTTTCACCGTTTACGGCGATCCCAGCGCGGATGTTCGTGAGGCTCTTGCCGGGCTCGGCGCCGCCCATTATTCGCAGATTGGCGGTTTTGCGCGAACCGATTAGCGACGCGGTTTCAACCGCCGGGATCCGGGTTCAAAACGCGTAGTATTTCGGGGCCTAGCACAGGCAACGGTGCCCACGGCTTAGGGGCCGTAGGCACCGAAACTTCTTGGCCTTGTCGATCTGCCTTAGGCGGCCACCCGCACCGCTGCGCCATGGTTCGACGAACGCTTGCGATTACGAACTTTCGGCCGGCTTCGTTTTTGGGCGAATGCGCCGCGAGACTTCTTGGCTTTGCGTAACTCATCATCCGAGGGCGGAGGAGGAACCTCACCTACCACCGTCAATTGGCGTTTGATGAGACGTTCAATGTCGCGTAGATACCCGCGCTCGGTGCGATCGCAAAACGAGAACGCCGCCCCACCGGCGCCGGCCCGGGCGGTTCGTCCGATACGATGGACGTAGCTTTCCGGCTCGTTGGGGAGTTCATAATTGATGACATGGGTAACGCTGTCGACGTCGATGCCGCGCGCGGCGATATCGGTGGCCACCAAAACCCGCGCCTCACCGGCGCGGAAGCGTTTGAGCGCGCGTTGACGGGCGCCTTGAGATTTGTTGCCGTGGATGGCTTCGGCATCAATGCCCGATTTTTCGAGCTTCTCGGCGACCCGGTTGGCGCGGTGCTTGGTGCGGGCAAACACGATCACCCGCGACAAAGCGGGATCGTCGAGCAAGCTGGCGAGCAAGGCCGCCTTACCGGCGGTCTCGACATGGTAGATGCACTGCTCGAGTTTTTCGATCGGAGTGGCCTGGGGCGTCACTTCGACGCGTACCGGATCGACCAGGAAGTCGCTCGAAAGACGCGCAACTTCGTTTGGCATGGTGGCCGAAAAAAGCAGTGATTGACGCTTCTTGGGCACCACCGCGATGATCTTACGAACGTCGTTGATGAAACCCATGTCGAGCATGCGGTCGGCCTCATCGAGGACGAGGAACTCGACCGCGTCGAGCCGGACCCGACGCTGACCCATCAAATCGAGCAAGCGCCCGGGGGTCGCAATAATAATGTCAACGCCCTTCATTAGCGCGCCGACTTGAGGCCGCTGACTGACGCCACCGTAGATCACGGTCTGGCGCAGATGTTGATACTGGCCGTAGGCACGGAACTCATCGTTTATCTGGATCGCCAGTTCGCGGGTTGGCGCGAGGACCAGCGCGCGCGGGTTGCGCGCGCCGCCGCTTAGATGAGTTTGCGAGAGCTTATGGAGAATGGGCAACGCAAAGGCAGCCGTTTTGCCGGTGCCGGTCTGGGCAACGCCCAGAATGTCGCTGCCTTCGAGGAGAATGGGGATCGCCCGTGCCTGGATCGGCGTGGGGACGAGGTGGTTTCTGGTTTTTAACGCACGTTGGATCGGCTCGGCGAGGCCGAGTTCCGAAAAATTACTAATAGTCACTTAGATTTCCTTATACACCTTGCAGCGCGACCGGCTTTCAATGCGGTTGGGCCAAGACCTTAACCCTGCCCCGAGCGCGGCCGGAGCGGGCAGATTTTTGATTATTGTTCTCGGGAGATGGCGCCGCTTAGGCGGCGCTTCGCGCAATCGCGAGACAATGTACGCCCGACACATGGGCCTCCGCACCCGATATGTCAACGTAAATCACCGTAAATCAGCGTAAATCAGGGGCGATCGAGCGCATCAATCAGCACCGGGTTGACCAGGTCGGGCCGAGTCAACGGCGCCATATGCCCGCCGTGGGGGATCTTAAAATAACCGAGACCAACCAGATTGTTGCGAAGAATATCGGCGATCCCGCGGATCGATGTCCTGGCATTTGCGCTCACGATCAAGACCGTGCGCTCAGCTAGCGGCATCCACGCGTCGACCGGCGTCGTTTCATCAAACACGCTGTCCCACTCGTGATAGGCGTGCATCATCGCCCGCAATAGGGCTGACCGCCTGCTTTCGTTGATCCCTGCCCACGCTCCTTCACCGTTCCAATGATCAATGAAATTAGCGGCCACGCCATACCAATCACCCTTCTCACCCCGCAGCTTGAAGTGATCGCGAACCGCCTTGATCTCGGCATAGGCTTCATGATTGCCATGCATCGCCAACATATAGAAAACGTTGGGTTCGAACAGCACCAGACGATGGACCCGCTCCTGCAACGCCAACCCCGCCTTCATCGCCACGGCACCGCCAAAGGAATGACCGATCAGACTCAAGCGCCCGTCGATCGTCCCGGCGATGGTTTCGACGAGGTTCTGCGTTGATCTAAATCGTATGGCCGTTATTGACGATCTTCAGGGGAATCTCCGGATAGTGCACAGCAATATCCGACGACGCGCTGCTGGTCGCCGCGACAAGGTCAATCGGTGATTGTTGAACGCCCTGAGAGCAGGTGCCATAAGCGGGATCCAAATCGCCCCAGTGGCCGGGCCCGTCTTTGCCGCTGTATCCCCAATGGGCCTTCGTTCCACTGGCGGGCGCCCAGGACGAAACGCAGATCAGACAGGTAGCGGCCAAGGAACCAGCCAAATACTTCAATAGGGGGCGTCGTTGCATCTTATCTCCTGCCGGCTTGCGCCGATTGGGTTCGTTCCTGGGATTTACTCGATCCTTTAGATCGCTACTCGGCAGCGACCGCGTAGACTTCAGCGGGTAGTGCAATGTCGTAGAGCTTGGCGCAGGTCAGGGCCGAGATATCGGCCTGCACTTTCGGTGGTAGCTCGCCGAGGATGTCTTCCATAATCTCGTGGGTGCGGGGGAAGGTGTTACGCAAATGCGGGAAATCCGAACCCCAGATGATCTGATTGGCGCCCTCAACGTCCCAGGCGCGATCGACGTAGGGGTCGTCGACGAAGGTGTGCCACACCCGGGTGGCCATATATTCCTCGGCCGTGTGCTTGAGCGGGGCCAGGTTCATCACCCGGCCAAAGGCGCCTTCGATCTGCTTGAGGTTGGGGGAACGATCGAACAACCGACCGAAAATGAACTCCTGGGTGACGATCGGTCCGATGTCGTCGAAGATCTCGATCAGCTTGGCCGGCGCCAGATCGATCTCGTCGGCGGTGTGGTAGGTGAAGGGGTCGCGGACCTGACCGGTGATCGAGTGGAAGGTGATCGGCATGTCGAGATCCTGCGCCGCACTCCAAAAACTATCGTAGCTAGGATCGCGGTAAGGTTTGAATTGAGGGCGCAGCGCATTCTGCGGGATGGCCGTGCGTAGGCCCTTTTTTGCGATCCGGTTAAGTTCTGCGGTTGCCCAGTTGGGATCGTGCATATCGATCATCGCCGCGCCGAGCAGGCGCTTGGGATCGTGGCTGCAATATTCGGCGATCCAGTCATTGTAAACCTGACACACGTCCAGCAGGACGGTGACCTCCTCCATGCGCATGTTGAGCAACATGAAGGTCGAGTTGATGACCTCGGCGACGATACCGTCGTAATCCATCAGTTCGACGCGAACCGCCGGATCGGTGTTGCAAAGTTTGACCTTGGCTTCGAGTTCGTCACCCAGGCCTTTTAGCTCGCCGGAGGATTCCGCGGCGGCGGCCGGCTCCAGCAAGTCGACCTTGAGGTATTCAATACCTGTGAAGAAAAATTGGCCGGGCAGGTTCTTATAGCCCTCGACCACCTGCGGCAATTTGTCGCCGTGTTTGTCGGCCAGGACGTTGGTCCACAGATCGAACGGCTCGATGATGTGCGAGTCGCCGGAGATAATATATTTGGTGCTCATGATCGAACCCTCCCAAACCGCAGCGCCGGACACCGTTCGAACCGAATGGTAAGTGCCGCTTAAGCCGCAAGAAAATTGTCAAAGGGTTTGAGCTGTCAGGCCCGATGGATCACTGGATCTCGGTGTGACGCCTAGGAGTAACTGTCTCCGTGAATCCAGCCGACCATC
>CAUZWH010000339.1:0-4157 GCA_963583675.1 Alphaproteobacteria bacterium | reverse complement strand
CGGTGCGCTTGCGCGATGTCGACGAAGCGCAGGGCATTATGGTCACTATCGCAAAAGACCTTTCCGATTGCGGCGAAATCGTCATCGCCGACAGCAAAGGCAAAGACGAGCTTATCTACTAAGTCGACGGTGGGACCACTACGCCTCAATCAAACGTGAACTTAAGCCCGCAAGAGTCGGACGAAATCCACGTCACCTTCGAGCGCAATGGCTCCCAAGCTTCAACCCAGAGTACCACCTCTTGGTCACTGTGAACCTCGACATTGGCACCGAGATGGATTGCTGCACCGCCGATTGAGACGTCCTTCAATCGACAGCCGACCAACCGCTCCGCAACCTGGATCTCAACCTCGTCCTTCGCATTGACGCGGGTGTCTATTCTTCGCTCTGTACTCATGACGACAATCTGACACGAAAATTTACGGCTAGGAAATCTCTGTCCGTTGCTGCCCGGTGGAGCGGTTAATCCCACTTCCAACCAACAAGGTCCGCCTTTGTCAAACCCGCTCGCTCTTAGCGAACTAGCTCTTTACGCGTTCGTCGCGGATCCGTTTCGCCTTAAACTCGGTCTTGGGGAACGTGTCCGGGGGTAGCACCTCGACATCGAAACGCACTTCGATGCGCGATTGAAGCTCGCGTTTGACCTGATTGACAACGTGGCCAGGCTTGCCATGGTCGGCGTGTTCGACGCGAATATTCATGGTATCGATGCCGTCGCCGTTGGTCGCGAAGATCACCTCATACTCGTTACCCACGCCGGCAACCGCGCGCACACCTTCCTCGACACCCGAGGGATAGAACTTGATCCCGCGCAAATTGATCAGATCGTCGGCACGGCCCTGAAATCCGCCAATAGCGCGGACGTGGGTTCGTCCGCAGTCACAGGGTGCACGATCGAACACGGTGTAGTCGCCGACGACAAAGCGTAGTTGCGAGGAACTCTCCGAGTTCATGTTCGTCACAACGGTCACGCCCCGCTCACCATCTGCGACCGGTTCCATGGTGTCGGGATCAACCAGTTCCCATGCTTGAATGTCCTCGAGCAGATGCGTGTGCACGGGTTTGCCTTGCTGGTGCGAAGCCTCGCAAGAGTAACCACCGCAATGCGGCGATACCTCGGTGCAGCCGTAGAACTCGACGAGCTCCGCATCCCACATATCCTCAAGCCGCTGGCGCGTGCTGGCAACGCCTGCCGCCGGCTCACCGCCGGTAAACAGACGGGTGACCGAGGTTTTGCGGGGGTCCTCACCCATGTCCTGCATAACTCGCCCGATCCGCAACAGTTGCGACGGCAAAGTCGCTAAAACCGTCGGGCGATAGCGCAAGATGATGTTGCAGCGGAGTTCGGCCGTCAGCCCACCGCCCGGGGGATGCAGGGCACCCCCATATGCGCGAGCGCGTGGAGAACGCCCCAGGCCCACACGTGGGGACCAAATCCGACGACCAAAAAACGGTTTCGCTGGGACGCACGCCGAACGACCACATGGCCCGGGCATTGGCCCATTTCCATTGACCGAGATCGCATTTGGAGTAACGGAACATTCGCGGGACGCCGGTCGTGCCCGAGGTCGGAAAAAGGCTCCAGCCACGATCGTTCCAGATCTCATCGCTGTAGGTCGTATAAGTTCCCCACGGCGGATTGGCCAATAGGTCCTCGGCCATTTCCAATTTGTCGACGGGCGGCCATTTGATGAGATCATCCACGTTTTTGACGTCGTTCGGCGTTAGCCCGAGGCGATCAAATCGCCGCTTATAGAAGTCGCTGTTCTCGTAAAGGAAGGGCGTCGACACCTCAAGTTTAGCGTCTTGGATCGCCCGCAGCTCATCGCGTGACGCGCAATCCAGGGATGGCTACCAATACTCATCGGAACCGGGCGTGGCGAAATCGCGACGATAGGTCGCAAGCGTCTCAAGCCACTTATTTCGGGTAGCTGCCTGACGATCTGGTGCCGCCATCCTTATCCCCTCCTCTCCCCGGGATCGGCGCTTCCCGATGATACGGCTCAGAAATACAAAGCGGGCCTCCCCAAAGAAAAGGCCCGCTAGGAATCTTCAGCGAACTACCACTTCATCTTGCAGTCTTGATAGTAGGAATCCTTGTGGTCCTTGAGCACCACGCCGCGGTTGACAATCATAGGTTTGCCGTCCGACCCCACCACCACCTCACGCTTGTAGAAATTCTGAATTGGGACGTGGTTGGTATTGTATTTGAACGTGCCACGCACCGATTTGAAGTTGGCAGCACGCAGCGCGTTACGAACGCCGTCGCGGTTGCTCAAGTCGCCTTTGACCGCACGAACGGCGCTGTCAACCAGGAACACCATGTCATAGGCCTGCGCTGCGTACATCGCCGGGTGATAGTCGTACTTCTTGATGAAGTCGGCGACGAACCGCTTGTTCTGCTCGTTGGGCAGATCAGGGCTCCAGAAGCTGGTAGAGAAAGCCCCGATCGCCAATTTTCCGAGCGCGGGAAGCGTCAACCAATCAACGCTAAACACCGAGTACAGACCGATCTTTCCTTGCAGGCCAGCGGCTGCCCACTGTTTGGCAAAGGCGATCCCCATGCCACCCGGTAGGAAATAGAACACCGCCTTTGGGTTGGCCGCGCGAATCGTCGCGATCTCGACGGCGTAGTCGCTGTGCCCTAGGGGTACCAGGGTCTGACCGACAGTCTTCCGTTTGTAATACCGCTTGAAACCCGAAATCATGTCTTTGCCGGCTTGGTAATTCGGCGCCATTAGATAGACATCGTCGACGCCATCGTCTTGCAGGACTTTACCCATCGCCTCGGGTGTCTGGTCGTTGTTCCACGAGGTGGTGAAGATGTTGTCGGCACACTGCTTGCCGGCCATGCCCGACCAACCGGCGTTGGTGATAATGCCGAATGCCTTGGACTTCCTGATCTCGCCCTGAGCCGCCGCCAGTACGTTCGACCAGGTGATGCCCGTGACGAAATCGACCTTGTCTTGAAGGATCAGTTTCTTGGCAAGCTGTTTACCTACATCGGGCTTGCGCTGATCATCGACGTAGATTACTTCGACGGGCAATCCACCGACCTTGCCGCCCAGATGATCCACCGCAAGGTCGATCGCATCCTTCGCGAACTTGCCAAAAACCGCACCCCCTCCGGAGAACGTGTTGATGTGGCCTATCTTGACCGTCTGTGCCGACGCGGACGCCGCCAACAAAAGAATCGTCGCCGCCGCGCCAATAAGCGTTCGTAGAGTCATCACACTGACCTCCCTATGTAGCTGGTCGAATGAATCGACTGCTGAATTCAGTTTATCGGCCAACGGTTCGACGCCAAAGAAATCCCATCCTCAGGACCCACCTTCGCAACACACCAGTTCGACACCCATCTCGTCGAGCTTGGCGAGCGCCTGACCCGAAAGATATTTGCGCTCGTAGTTGGCCTTGATCCAAACCACCATCGCACCTGCCGAACGCCCGGCGGAAACGAGCGTCATGATCCTCTCGGCCAGAAGCGCGTTGGCACTCATATCGGCCTTGCGAACCTTGTCGATGTAGCCGCCTTCGGCGCAGAAATAGTTTTGCATGTCGACGACCAGGATCGCCGTGTGACCAGGATCGATCCGATCTGCGAAGTCTAGGAGTGGTTGCGACATTCGATGTCCTTTCAAACTCTACGATCTTCCCACAACACCAACGATTATCTCAAACCCCGCTTCACCGACGCACGAATTAGAGATCCTTACCGTCGCTGGCTAACCCATCAGCTCTTTCTTGGGTCGTCGGCAGGTCACAGGTATCGAGCAAGCCGTTAACCACGGTATCGAACTAGCCTTACAGCGTCGCGTGTGTGGGTAATATTGGCCGACCTGCTGGTACCGTGAAAGGTATGCTATCAATGGCAGGCCGGAGAGAGTGGAGTACCAAACAATGAGCGATCTCGCGACGCGCGGTTTCAGCCCCGACCCCAACGCGTCCTACGGACTCCCGCCCCACTATTATTTGGATCAAGAGATCTTCGAGCGCGAAATCGAGGAGATCTACCTCAAAACCTGGCAGTTCGTCGGCGCCATCCATGACGCGCCGGACCCGGGCAGCTACTTCACCGCCAATATTCTTGACCAGCCATTGTTCATCATCCGCGGCAAGGACAACAAACTCCGGGCTTTTCATAATGTGTGTGCGCA
>CAUZWH010000338.1:0-4183 GCA_963583675.1 Alphaproteobacteria bacterium | reverse complement strand
TACCATGATCCAGAGGTAAGGTTTTGCGCGCTAGTGTCATCGTCGGCTTAGTGGTTGTCGTCGCAGCGGTTGTCGCCGCGGTTCAATACGACACCATTGAGAGTTGGTTCGCCAGCGATAAGGCGGGGCAAGGATCCACGACCGCTCCCGTAGCCATCGGGTCACAACCGGCCGCACCGGAAAACAAAACAACGACCGCAAGCGAAAAATCTACCGAGACTGCGAACGCGTCGAAACCAGCCGAGAAAATCACGGCGACCGACAATGGTGGTGCGTCACCGTCCACGACGTCCAAGCCCGCAGCGCCCACCCAAGGCGAGGCGACGGTGACGAGTGCGGCCCGGCAACCGTCCCTCGCGAATGCTAATTCGGACGCTAATACGGCAAGCGATCCGGAGGAGAGCAGTTCCGCGAAACCACCGAGCTTCGACGTTGTGCGCGTCAATCCCAAAGGCGATGCGGTTATCGCCGGTCGCGCGGAACCCGGTGCTGAGGTAACGGTTAAGGACGCCGAAGACGTCATCGGCAAAGTTACCGCAGATAAGCGCGGTGAGTGGGTATTGGTACCGGAAAAACCACTACCGAGCGGCGCGCGCCAATTGAGCCTTCAAGAAAAAACCGCCGCGGGCGAGGTGAATAACTCCAAAGATGTGGTAGTGCTGTTCGTGCCGGAGAAAACGCACAAGGCCGATGGCAAGCAAGAAGAAGTTGTGGCTGTGTTGTCACCGCGCGAGGGGCAAGGCGGCAGTAGAATTCTGCAAGCGCCGTCGGCACCGACAGGTACCGCCGGAAACGACCCGGCTAGGAACGACAAGGATCTAACCCTTAAAATTATCGACTATGACGAGCAGGGCCGCGTCGTGCTGTCCGGCAAAGCACCGCCCGGCAGTGAAGTCAGGGCGATGGTCGATGAGAAGACAGTCGGAACGACGAAGGCCGATAAGGCCGGTGATTGGCAAATTTCGCCGCCTAAGCCTGTCGTATCTGGGCAGCACGCGATTCGTATCGAGCAAGTTGGTAAGAGCGGCATCGTGCAGGCTAGGCTTAGCGTGCCGTTTAGTCGGGCAACAGTGCGGCCGGGCACGCTGGCACCTGGTACCGTTGTAATCGAGCCCGGGAATAGTTTGTGGCGAATTGCCCGTGCAACATATGGCGAGGGCACGAAGTACACACTGATTTTTGCCGCCAATAGTGAACAGATCGGCAATCCAAACGTTATCTACCCCGGGCAGATTTTCGTCCTGCCACCCGCAGACGCGTCTAACTAGGGATAATTTCGAACCTAGCGGTATCCCGCCGCAGAACTCGTGATTGCAGTGAAGCTGGCGCCGGGATCCAAATTGGAAAGCACAGAAACCCCTTGCCAAAGCTCGATCGACGACCACCTTTGAGGGGCTATCCTACGTTTCCCGTTTGGTTGTAATTCTCGTCGAAAGTCGCTTGTGAGCCGCCCCACCCTCTTCGACGCCCACGCAGATACGCTCGGGCGTTCGCACTTTGAAACCGTCGCATCGCTCTTGACGTTTTTGTGGCCGCGGGGCTACTGGAACCTGAAGGTGCGGGTGGCGATCGCCATCGCATGCTTGATTGCCGCCAAGGTAACCAACGTGTATGTGCCGTTCCTCTACAAGGGTGCGGTGGACACGCTAGATAGCGACGCCGCAATCATCGCTGTTCCAGTCGCATTTGTGGTGGCCTACGGCGTCGCCCGCATGTTTGCCCAGGCGTTTGGCGAGTTGCGTGACGCGGCGTTCGCCAAAGTAGGGCAGCACGCGATCCGCACGGTCGCGCTGGCAACCTTCAACCACCTTCACGCATTATCGCTGAGGTTCCACCTCGATCGGCAAACCGGCGGCCTGACCCGGGTGATCGAGCGCGGTACGAAGGCGATTGAATACATACTCAGCTTCACGCTATTCAACATTCTGCCAACGCTACTGGAGATCTTCCTGGTGTGCGGCATTCTGCTGGTGCGCTACGACTTCCGGTTGGCGCTGGTCACGTTTGTGACGATCGCTGGTTTTATCTCCTGGACGGTCGGCGTAACCGAGTGGCGAATCAAATACCGGCGCGAAATGAATCGCAGCGATAGCGAGGCGAATACCAAGGCGATTGACAGTCTGATCAACTACGAGACGGTCAAGTATTTCAACAACGAAAGCCACGAGGCCGCGCGCTACGACAGTGCTTTGGAGCGCTATCAGACCGCCGCGGTGCTTAGCAAGACGTCGTTGTCGTTGTTGAATATAGGGCAAGGCGCGATCATTTCGCTTGGGCTGGTGATCGTCATGATCCTTGCCGGTCGCGGGGTCGCTGATGGTTCCATGACACTCGGCGATTTCGTGTTGGTCAACACCTTCCTCATCCAGCTCTATTTGCCGCTCAACTTTCTCGGCTTTGTCTATCGTGAGATCAAGCAATCACTCGTCGATATGGAAAAAATGTTCGAGCTAACGCTGATCGACCCGGAGGTGAAAGACCCGCCGAACGCCAAACCGATCGTCGTTAATGAGGGCGAGGTTGTGTTTGACCATGTGTCGTTTGGCTACGATCCGCGCCGCCCAATTCTCAAAGATGTGTCGTTCACCGTACCACCGGGGAAATCGCTGGCGATCGTGGGTCCGACCGGCGCCGGCAAATCGACCATTGCACGGCTGCTCTACCGTTTCTACGACATCAGCGACGGGGCAATTCGGATCGATGGTCAGGATTTGCGAGAGGTTGCGCAAGGATCGCTACGCGAAGTCATTGGAATTGTGCCCCAAGATACGGTGCTGTTTAACGATTCGATTGCTTACAACATCCGCTACGGCCGTCCCAGGTCTGGCGACGAGGGGGTACATCATGCCGCGGCTATGGCGCACATCTCCGATCTTATCGACTCCTTACCCGATGGCTTCGAAACCGTGGTCGGCGAGCGTGGGTTGAAGCTCTCCGGTGGTGAAAAACAACGCGTGGCAATCGCACGTACGATTCTCAAGGATCCTAAAATCCTGATCTTCGACGAGGCAACCTCGGCGTTGGACTCTCACACAGAGAAGGAAATTCAGACCAATCTCTCCGAGGTTTCACAAAACCGCACGACGTTGATGATCGCCCACCGACTATCGACAGTGGTCGATGCCGACGAAATACTCGTCCTTGACGATGGCAAGATTTCTGAGCGCGGCACACATCGAGTTCTGATCGCAAAAGGTGGTCAATATGCCGCAATGTGGGCGAAACAGCAGGAAGCGGCGCGCCGCGAACGTGAGCTGGAGGCTCTATCGACCAGCGAGTAGGGGAGTGCCGCTGAAAGTTCGAGCCACGATGTAATTCGCGGGTCGAAACGCAATATTCAGACCTTCCGGTCCGTAAGCCGCGCCTCATTCAAGGGGACTAAATTCATGATCACAACCATCACTCGCCGGTGTTTGATTAGCTTGGTTGCCGCACTGTTCGCTACGTGGTTGCTGAGTGCAGGCGCAATGGCGCAAAACCTCAAAGCGGCCGACGCCGACGAGCTCCAGCGACTGGTCGATCAGGCACGCGCGCAAGTGACTAAGGTGGTTGTTATCGAGGCGCCGGCCACGGCCACGACCGTCGTGGCCGCTGGCGAAGAGGCGCTCGGCGCTCGCATGGAGGATCGAGCGATGGAAGCGCGCGCGCGCTTCCGCGAAATCGCTCGCGAGGCGTGGATGTTTCCCGAACGTGCCGGGGTCGCAATCCGCGGGTACGACGCCAACCTCTCTTCGGCGTGGCTGATCTGGACCGTGATCTCGACAATCATTTTTCTCGCTGTGGGATTTGGTGTGACAACCCTCATGAACCGATGGGCGCGTGAACATTTTCGCTACATGTTCAATTCTGAACCTTCCGGACGGATCGAGAAGATTTCCTATCTTGTGACCAAAACTGTGATGGAGGTAGTCGGTATCGCGATCATGGTGATCGTCGCTCTTCTTCTCGCGGTTATCTTTGACGATGGACATGAGCACGTCCGCGCGACGCAAGTGATTATCATCGTCAGTGTCGCAAGCGTTTTGTTCTGGGTGGCGTTCTTCAGGGCATTGTTTGCGCCCGATGCACAGAGCCATCGCATGTTGCTTCGAAGCAATTTTTCGGCTACGCCCATACCGTGGACTGGCTAGAATCAATCCTCGTGCCGATCAACCGGGACGGCTACAAGTTCATCGCGCTTGGC
>CAUZWH010000337.1:0-4189 GCA_963583675.1 Alphaproteobacteria bacterium | reverse complement strand
CAGCCCCAGCACCTTGAGTTCGCGGCGACCGGTGGTCAGAACGGTGGACATGGCGGTACTACGGTGGCTGCAACCAAGCGCTGGCAGGCCGGTTGAGAAAAAGGGAAGCTCACTGTGGCGAGCGCATCGAACTCAATTGTGGGCCACACGCGGCTTCGGCGCCAGAAATGACTGGCGCCAACTTTCCTACCACCGCGTCACGGCCTTCACCGTCGCTCCGGGTCAGATACGCCTCTTCGTTGTGAAGCGCTATCTTTGCGCTATATCTTACGGTGCGCGTTGCCGATGCTTGAGTCCCGCGCGCGGGTTTTAGTAGCAGAAAGCACCCCCATGAAAGCATCGTCGGACCCGGTCGTTAAAGATCTGGTATTGGTCGGCGGCGGCCATAGCCATGTTGCCGTGCTGAAGAACTTCGGCATGAAGCCTCTCCCCGGCGTGCGTCTCACGTTGATCGCCCGCGATGTCCACACGCCGTATTCGGGGATGCTGCCGGGCTATGTGGCGGGCCACTACACTTTCGACGAGGTTCATGTAGATCTCCGCCCACTGTGCCAGTTCGCGGGCGCGCGGCTCTATCACGACGAAGCAATCGGTCTCGACCTCACCAACAAGAAGGTGCTGTGCAGCCATCGCCCGTCGGTCGCCTTCGATCTACTATCGATCAACAATGGATCGACACCGATGGTTTCGAACGTCCTTGGCGCGGTCGGCACCGTGACGCCGGTCAAACCGATCGATCAGTTCGTGGATCGCTGGGAGCGGCTATCGCAGCGCGTGGTCGATAATCTCGGACCGAGCCGTATCGTTGTCGTTGGCGCCGGCGCCGGCGGTGTCGAGATCCTGCTCGCCATTCAATACCGTCTCCAGCATCTGCTCGAGAACCGCGGCCGCAGCGCCAGTGAGCTCGAATTCCATTTGGTTTGCCAAAGCGAGACGATCCTGCCGGGGTTCGGCCCGCACGTGGGACGGCGCTTCGAGCGGGTTTTGAGCGAACGTGAGGTCCACGTGCATCGCGGCAATGGTGCAGTGGCAGTCCGCGACGGCGAGCTCGAACTCGCCGATGCGACGCGCCTTCGTTTTGACGAGATCCTGTGGGTCACCGAGGCCGGCGCCGCGCCCTGGATCAAAGAGTCCGGCTTGGCCACCGACGATGCCGGATTCGTCGCGGTTCACGAAACCCTGCAGTCGGTCTCGCACCCTGACGTATTCGCTGCCGGCGATATTGCCGCAGTGCTCAATCATCCGCGTCCCAAGGCAGGGGTCTTCGCGGTCCGGCAGGGTAAGCCACTGGCGCGCAACCTGCGCCGGTCGCTGCGCAATCGCCCGCTTAAGCCTTTCACGCCGCAGCGGACCATCCTGGCGTTGGTCAGCACCGGCGACAAACACGCGGTTGCTGCGAAAGCTGGCTTCTCCGCCGAAGGCCCGCTGCTGTGGCGTTGGAAGGACTGGATCGATCGCCGTTGGATGGCCAAATACGCCGACCTGCCCGAAATGAAGACAGACGAGAAGTCCAACCTCGATCCAAAACTGGCCGGCCCTGAGGCCCTCAAGCAGATCTCGGCCATCGCCATGCGCTGTGGCGGCTGTGGCGCCAAGGTCGGCGCCGATGTGCTCAGCCGCGCCTTATCGGAACTGGAACCGGTGTCGCGCGCCGACGTGCTGGTCGGCTTGAAGGACCCCGACGATGCGGCCGTCGTCGATGTGCCCGCCAACAAGGTCATGGTCCACACCGTCGACTATTTTCGCGCTTTCATTGATGACCCCTATGTCTTTGGCCAGGTCGCTGCCAACCACAGCCTTAGCGATATCTTCGCGATGGGGGCCGAGCCGCAGTCGGCGCTGGCGATCGCGACCGTGCCTTACGGCATCGAGGCCAAGGTTGAGGAAACCCTCAATCAACTGATGGCCGGCGCCATGGCAGTGCTCGACGAGTGCGGCACCGCGCTGGTTGGCGGCCATACCAGCGAGGGCGCGGAACTCGCGCTCGGCTTCTCGGTCAATGGCCTCGGCGACCGCGACCGCATCATGCGCAAGGCTGGCATGCAGCCAGGCGATCTGTTGATCCTCACCAAGCCGCTCGGCACGGGGACGCTGTTCGCTGCCGATATGCAGCAGAAGGCCAAGGGCCGGTGGATCGACCAGGCGCTGCAATCGATGGTGCAGTCCAACCGGCGCGCAGCCGATTGCCTGCACGGCCACGACGCAACCGCTTGTACCGACATCACCGGGTTCGGTTTGCTCGGCCACATGGTCGAAATGATCCGCGCATCCGGGGTCGACGTCGACATCGAGCTGAGCTCGTTGCCGATCATGGACGGGGCGATGGAAACCGTGCGACTCGGTATTCTGAGTTCCCTGCAGCCGGCCAACGTGCGTCTCCGGCGCGCCGTCCATAACCTGGAGGAAGCGGGCAGCCACGAGCGCTACCCAATTATTTTTGATCCGCAAACCTCGGGCGGTCTGCTCGCGAGCGTCCCCGATTCAAAGGCCAGCACTTGCCTAAACGAGCTTCATGAAATGGGTTACGAACACGCCGCAGTGATCGGCCGCGTCAAGCCGGAAAGCAAGTACCTCGAGCCGGTCACCGTGTTGGCATAACCTTCGACAACACGGCGTCAAGGCCGGCCGCCTCGCGTTTCGGCGCGAACGAAGGTGCCAACTCGCGGCAACGACGTGCCAATAATTCCAACATGTCCGGCTCGCGTTCGGCACGCAGTAGCTGCGCCGCCAGCGCCTTGTCATCGCCAACTGGGTAGTAGCCGGGATAGTCCGGACCCAGCAGACCTACATTGCCCGAGATGTCGGATGCGATAACCGGAACGCCGGCGACGACCGCTTCGGAAACGATGTTGGCGCCGCCCTCCTGATTCGAGCTGATAACCATCAGATGAGCCCGGGCGAACTCCCGCCGCACCTGCCAGTGCGGCACCTCGCCGAGCCAGCGATAGCGAGGATTCGCCTTGGCCTCGGCGCGCGCGGCTGCGGCCCAGACCGGGGTGTGCGCCCGGCCCAGATGGGTGATGCGAATGCGCGATTCGGCGGGCAGTCGCCGCGCCGCCAGGGCGGTCCGCAGCGGATCCTTTTCCTCGCGCAGATGACCGGCGATGCAAACGTCGAAGCTTCGCTTGCGCGGCTGGCGCGGTCCCGGCAATGGCAGCGCCGATTGACGAACGATGGTGAGCTTGCCACGCACCCGCCGTGGCAGTAGGTCGCCGACCCTATCGTGCAGCCCGATCAGCCCGTCGGCCAGGTCGATCGACCGCATCGTGACCTCGGGCTCGGTCCGCAAGAAGGTATTGATGTCGGTGCCGGCCAGCGCAACGACGATGGGGTTCGAGGGGTGCCGGTCGCGGAATCGAATCACCGAGTCTGCACTGCGCCAAGCGTGGATCGCGATCAACAGATCGGCCGGTTCGCCGCCATAGGATTCACCTGTTTCGACGCGGTGGCCGCGCGCCCGCAGCAGCCGCGCCCAACGCATTGCCGTCGCGCGATTGCCGTTGCGCGAGAGTTTCCTTGCCGGAGTGATTAGGCTAATTTTCATTCACGATGGTCCAGCCGGTCGCTTCCACCCACCTCGTCGAGATGATGCAAGATGCGCGGGCGCGTACCCTTGAGCTTGTCGCAGGTTTGAGCGACGAGCAACTTATGGGTCCCCGCCTCCCCACCGTCAATCCGCTACGCTGGGAGATCGGCCACGTCGCCTATTTCTACGATTTCTTTATCCTGCGCCAGCTCTTCGGTGAGGAGAGTCTGCTTGGCAACGAAGCGGCCGATGGGCTCTACGACTCCATCGCCGTTCACCACGACACCCGTTGGGACCTGCCGTTGCTGACAATGGATCAGACGCTCGGCTACATGCAGGGCGTGCAGGACCGCTTGGCCGAGCGCCTCGCTAGCGATATCGCCAGCGAGCAGGACAGCTTCATCTACCAGTTCGGTGTGTTCCACGAAGACATGCACGACGAGGCGTTTATATGGGCGCGCCAGACGCTGGCCTATCCCACCCCGACTCTGAGCCTGGCGATCGACGTCCCCGAACAACGCCAGGCGGGCGGCCATCCGGGATTCGTCGAGGTGCCGGGCGGCGAGTTTATGATCGGCGCGAGCCCGGCGGCACCTTTCCTATTCGACAATGAGAAATGGCAGCATCCGGTCTGCATCGAGCCGTTCGCAATCGCGAGGGCGC
>CAUZWH010000336.1:0-4197 GCA_963583675.1 Alphaproteobacteria bacterium | reverse complement strand
AGTCGCAATCGTTGATGCCCGACGTATAAGCGCCGATCAGCTCGCGCTCGGCAACGGTAAGGGGTGAGGGGCCGCGCAGCAATGCGTGCTCGAAGTCGATTAGGCGCCGCATCGGCTCGGCAAACGTGTTAACCATGTCGAGGAATGTTGCCCCCTGCGGCAAACTTCTGATTAAAGGCATGGCATCCTTCAGCTCAACCTGCGCCCCGGCCAAAGGCCGGGTGCGCCCGAAATTTTAGTTGCTCTGGACGTCGCTAAAGCGGTGTGGAGATCAAATTCGGCACGGCGTAGGTATCGACCGTGACGATCATCTCTTTGAACTTGTGCCCGCTGCCGTTCTTGACGACGATCGCGTCATATTTACCAGTGCTGAAGAGCATTGATTCGCCCTCAAGGTCGGTCTGGTAGACGATGTAGCTGGCTTTCATATTCCAGCTATCGTCGGTCGCACTATCGCTGACCAGCACGTTGCTCACGATGTGGCGGTCATAATGCAGATTATAAACGTTGGCCTTGCGAAGTGAGACGACCCGGTCGATCAGCATGCCTTTGTTGTCGCAATAGACCAACGCAATCGGCAGGTTCAGTTCGACGTTTTCGCGCGGAATGATTTTGTAGACGCAGGTGTCTTCGAAAAACTCGTGCCAATCCTCGAGGCGATCGTCGTCGATGCAGTGAATATATTCGTAGAGAAACGCGGTTAGTTCCTCGGATTTGCTCGCATATGTGGTCATTCCCCGCCCCGTTCGTTAGATAGTCCAGTTGTATAATCCATTAGCTCGCAGTAATTCTTCCAAAACCCGCGCACTGGCACTTCGGTGAGTGGCGTGTCCTGGTTTTCGATCGGGCCGGTCCCGCCCATTTCGATAACTGAGTGGCCGGGCTGTCCGTGACCGATCCCGAGTTGAACGAGCCGGCCTACTTCGCCGTCTTCCATTGATACCAGTCCGGCCGGCCCCACCATATTAATCTGCCGCAACCGCATCTGACGGATCTCCGGCGAATCATCGGCGAACCCGAAATAGGTCCAATATAGCTCGAACTCGGAGGGACTCCGCGGTCTAACCTGCCGGGTGGCCAGGCTGTTCGAAAGTTGTTGAATCATCAAATTGGGGAACACCGACATCATACAGATCGCGCGGTTATCACCAATTTCGTCTTGATAGTCGATCAGCGAGGGGTCTTCCAGCGTAAAGTCTTCGTTGAAGGCGCTAACACCGTCATAACCTTCGGCGATGCTCTCCTCGTCGTCGGTGCCAAGCGTGCTGTAATGAATTTCATGACGCCGCTTGTGATCGAAGATCGAACCGCCTTCCTGAGTATTGCGATAGATCCCGAACGTTGTCTGGAATTGGTGCAACAGGCCTGCGTGATTGGGATCTTTGATGTTCTCGATATAGAGCTTCCAGTTTCCCGGGATACGTTGGCGCATATACCCCAACACTTCGATCGGCCGTGGCATTAGACGGTCGATATATCCCAGCATCGGCGCATCCAAATAGTCGAGCAGTGGTTCGGCTTCATCGCTAAAGCTGCAGAACACGACCCCCTTGTAGCTGCCTACACGTAAGCGCTGCAGGCTGTGATCGGCCATGTCGAAATCATCTGGCATGCCGCCCTTACCCTTGAGTCCCCGCAGGAATGGCACGCCGATCAAATTACCTTCCAGGTCGTAACACCAATGGTGGTAGATGCAGGTGAAGTCGTCAGTCGATCCCGCCAGATCGCGCACGAGCAGCGTGCCGCGATGCGCACAACGATTGACGAATGCATTGAGGTCTCCGTTCTGGCCTCGGCAAACCACCACCGGTGTGTCGCCGATGAACGCCGTCTTGTAATTGCCCGGTTCCGGGATTTCTGCCTCTAACGCGAGATAACACCAGATCGGACCGCGGAAGATCCGCCGCTGCTCCAGTTCGAACACGTCCTGCTGCGTGAATACGCCATAGGGTACGCGGGAATAGTCGTCAGCCGGCCAGGTCAACGCTTCGCTGCTCGAACCCGTGACTGTCATATCATCTCGTTTTGTGATGGGGGCTGGTTGGTTTCTCCGGCCGCTAACTTAGCCCCCCGTACCGAGTGCCAACAAGCGCGCAAACGAATAAAATCGGATATAGGTGACTCGGCGTGGATCGTACTTAGAGTGGGAATTGGTTGATGACTTTTTTCGGCATCAAAGACCCTGAAGAACAGAAAAAGGTCTACGAAAGTCTTATTGCGGTGCGAGAAATCTATGACCGTGAAGGCTTCACATCATTCAGTGCCGATAATCTCGTCGCCCTGTACCGAATCATCGCCTTTGCCCGAGATCAACCCTTCATGGACGCGTTCTCGACGTATTCCGAGGAATACACCGACGAGGCGAAAATATGGAAGGTCCACACGTATTGCTGGGCCTGTGAATCGGCGAATGCAATTGAGGGCGACTTTGTTGAATGTGGGGTGTTCAGAGGCCTGTATTCGGCGACGATGGCCCGTTATCTCGATTTTGGCACGTTCGATTGACGGCTCTATCTCTACGACACCTATGAAGGAATTCCGGTCGCGGGTTCGACTGAAAATGAGCGTCGCTTCAATACCGTTTACGATGAAGAGAAAGATCTCTACGCGCGAGTAGTCGAACGTTTCTCGAAATACCCGAATGTCGATGTCATCAAAGGCGTAATCCCCGGTGTGCTCGACGAAAAGCGCCCGAGCGAATCGGATTCCTCCATATCGATCTCAATGTTGCAGAGGCAGAGGTCGCCGCGTTGGATATCTTGTTTGATCGAGTGAGTGACGGCGGCATCGTGTTGCTCGACGATTATGGACGCGGTGAACAAGCCAATCTGTACTACGCGCACAAGAAATGGTTCGGGGCACGGGGCTACCCGATTCTAAAAATCCCAACCGGGCAGGGACTGGTTGTCAAGTGGGCGACGTAACGTGGGGAGGCGAGGACGGTGACTGGCACGAGACGACAAAAGTTTTGGGATTGGGGGTACGAAGACACGGTCCTGAGCGCGGATGAGGAACAGAGGCTTCTCGGTAACTATGCCTCTCGATTCGGCGTCGATAATTTCGACCGGATGCCGGTGCCGAAGGCCGATGACATCGAGCTCAGCGCATGTCGGCTAAGGATCCCGGCCGCGCTTGAAAGAATTTGCACGACCGATCACCTCGAGCGTCTCTGCCATACCTATGGCAAATCGTTCATGGATACCTTGCGCGCCTTTTCGCATGACTTCGCAAACGCACCCGACGTAATCGCTTATCCCGAGACCGAGGCCGATGTAGTCGCGGTGCTCGATTGGGCCGGAGACGCCAAAGCCGCGGTTATCCCGTTCGGCGGTGGCAGCTCTGTCGTTGGCGGCACGGAACCAGCGGTCGATGGCAGTTTCGAAGGGACCATCAGCCTCGACTTGGCGCGCCTCGATCATGTGCTTGAAATCGATCACACGAGTCGCACTGCGTCTATCCAGGCGGGAATCTTTGGCCCCGCCCTTGAAGCGGCCCTCAAACCTGAAGGCCTGACGCTTCGTCATTTCCCGCAGAGTTTTGAGTTCTCCACGCTCGGCGGATGGATTGCCACACGTTCGGGTGGTCACTTCGCGACGCTTTACACCCATATCGACGACTTCGTCGAAAACCTCCGTGTCGTGACGCCAGCCGATATTGTCGAATCCCGCCGACTGCCAGGATCGGGTGCAGGCCCAAGTCCAGACCGTTTGTTTATGGGCTCCGAGGGCGCGCTCGGGGTGATAACAGAAGCGTCGGTGCGGCTGCAAAACCGACCCAAATTTCGCGCCTCAATTGCCGTTTCTTTCGATGATTTTTATCAGGCCGCTGACGCTGTTCGCGTGATCAGCCAAGCCGGCCTCTACCCTTCGAATCTTCGCCTGCTCGATCCGGTGGAAGCACGGATCAACGGCGCCTGCGACGGTGATCATGCGATCGTCGTTCTCGCCTTCGAATCAGCCGACCACGATGTCGAAACCTGGCTCGATCGTGGCCTGGAAATCTGCGCCGAGTTTGGCGGAACCTTCGAAAGGGATACCGCCGGGGCAGCGGGTGCGCAACGATCGGGCGCGGCGGGCGCGGCGGGCGCCTGGCGCGAGGCTTTTATCCGCATGCCTTACTACCGCGAGGTGTTGGTGCCGGCCGGGGTGATCAACGCAACATTCGAAACCGCTATTACATGGGATCGGTTTCGTGATT
>CAUZWH010000335.1:0-4204 GCA_963583675.1 Alphaproteobacteria bacterium | reverse complement strand
CTGAATCGCCCTCGCGATCCCATATTGGCGCGGTCAATGGCTTCGTCATGCAGGGCAATAATTTCGGCTACATGATGGGGGCGCCAATATTCGCGTTTGCGATCGAAAGAACGGGCACCTGGGAATCCGCCGCCTGGCTGCTGTTGGCGCTTGGCGTATTTGGCGTCGCGGTCGGCTTTGTTTTACGCCGGCACGAGGCGCGCCGCCTGGGCTAACTGCTTTTTGGCATTGGGGCTTTACAGGACGTTGCGGCTCCGAAGGTCCGGTTCACCCTCGAACCTGGACGTGACTTTGCCGCGTGCTCGAAGGGCATTTTTTGCCAATAACAGTCATGGCCAAGCAAAGAAAAAGGGGGGTTCGAAGGCCGCCCTCATAGGTGCCGCGTCAGAACAGCAGCTTGATGCCGGCCACTAAGTAGACCTCCTCCGCGTGCTCGCCATCAGCTCTGGCGAGTTTGGCGCTTTGGCCGTATTTCTGTTCGTAGAGAACGCCGACATCGGGCGCGAGCGCACGATCGATCAGGTCGTAGCTGAGCCGCAAGCCCACTTCGCTACTGACCAGGCCCGCCGCGACCCCGACCGCCCTATCATCCGATGCTGCAACGTCGATCTCGACCGTCGGCGTGAGGATCAATCGGTTGGTGATCAGCAGTTCGTAGTCGAGATCAAGCCGCGCCGACAGATCGCCGCGGTCGCTGACGAATAGGTCGAGGTCGACCTCGAACCATTGCTGCGCCAGACCCTGGAGCCCGAGAACAGCGAATGTACGATCTGACCCACGCGGAGTGTCGAAGCGCACGCCGGCTTTCGCGTCGAAGAAGTCGGACACCATGTACTGAACAAGCAATTGGTTCTCCAACGTCTCAAACCGCTTGGCGTCGCGGTCATATTCGCCTTCGCTTTGTAGCCGCAGTTTCCACTCGTCGCGGCCGAGGATGGCATCGCCGTCCCAAGCCCAGAAGTCGTTGTCATTACTAAGCCGGTGTTCGAACTGTTCGATCTGCACCCCGTAGATCAGCGGCGGCGCCTCCTGCGCCGCCGCTGCATCCGATAAGACCGGGATGGCAATCACAACGAGTAACGCGAGGACACTCGTCCGCCAAGAACCCTTCATTGCGCTAACCCTGTTTTAATGTGGGCAGGGTGCCGGCGGCTTTGTCCGGTCCGCCCTCAACGATGACCTTGCGGAACATGCCGCTCGCCGCGTGGTACGAGAGGTGGCAGTGGAAGGCCCACTGGCCCGCAGCATCGACTTCGGTTTCCATGAAAACGGTAGTCCCTGGGGAAACGCTGATCGTATGCTTGACGGGATTCCACTTGCCGGCACCGACATCCAGAATCGACCACATCCCATGCAGGTGCATCGGGTGCGTCATCATCGTCTCGTTGACGAACTTGAACCGTATCCGCTCGCCGTATTGGAGCCGGATCGGTTCGGCGTCCCTGTACTTCACGCCGTTGATCGACCAGATGTAGCGCTCCATGTTACCGGTCAGGCGCATTTCGATCTCGCGTGTCGCGGGGCGGTGTTTATAGAGTGGTTTCTGCGCCTTGAGGTCGGCGTAAGACAGAAACTTGCCGCCGTTCGCCGCGGTCGGTACCAGGCCGCTGCCGGGCGCGTAGAAAGGGTCGGTCTTCTTCATCGCGGCATGATCCATGGGCTTGCTGCTGTCGCTACCCATGGCACTCTTATCGGCTGGTTTGTCGGCCATAGCGTGGCCCATGGCAGCATGGTCCATACCTTCGTGCGCCATGCCCATGTCGGCCATGGTCAAGAGCGGCCGGCCGCTCATCTCCGGCATCTCGGCGACCATACCTTCGCGCGGCGCCAACGTGGCGCGGGCATAGCTCGATCGGCCCATTGAGGCGGCAAAGATGGTGTAGGCCTGGTCCTCCTTTGGCCGAACGATGATGTCGTAGGTTTCCGCAACGGCAATGCGGAACTCGTTAACCTTGACCGGCCGCACATTGTTGCCGTCGGCCTGCACCACGGTCATGTCCAGACCCGGAATGCGGATGTCGAAGTAGGTCATCGCCGAAGAGTTGATAAACCTGAGCCGCACTCTTTCACCGGGTTTGAACAGTCCGGTCCAATTCTGCGCCGGCCCCTTGCCGTTGATTAGCGCGGTGAAGCCCTGCACATCCTCGATGTCGGTCGGCATCATCCGCATTTCGCCCCAGTCGCCGCGGTCGGCCAGTGTTTTGGTGAGACCCTTGCGCGACACATCGGCGAAGAAATCGGCAGCGGTACGCTGTTTGCGGTTGTAGTAGTCCGGCATCAGTTTGAGATTGCGCAGAATCCGAGCCGGTGAGTGCGGATGTGCATCGGTGAGTTGAACCACATACTCACGGTCGTAGCGGAACGGTTCGCGCCCCTTCGGCTTGATGACGATCGCCCCGTAGGCGCCATTTGGTTCCTGCAGACCGGAATGGCTGTGGAACCAGTAGGTGCCGGTCTGCCGAATCGGAAAGCGGTAAGTGAAAGTCTCGCCAGGCGCGATGCCGGGGTAACTGATGGTCGGCACACCGTCCATCTGGAATGGCAGAATCAGGCCGTGCCAATGCACTGAAGTGGCAACGTCGAGATTATTGGTGACATTAATGGTCACGTCCTCGCCTTCGTTGAACCGCAACACCGGCCCCGGCGAAGCGCCGTTATAGCCGATACCCTGGCGGCGGAAGTCGCCCGTATCGATCGTCACTCGGTCTACCGTGAGGTCGTAGGTGCCGGCTTGAACGGACAGCGGAAACGCGGCGAAGGCGTAAATCGCCCCCGCCATCGCCCAAAACAGTGTCTTTCGCATATCGATATCTTCTATGCAGCAATGCCAGCTATTCGAAATGAATTTCGCCGACCATCCCGGCCTCATAGTGGCCCGGCACGTTGCAGGCGAATTCGAGCTTTGCCGCTTGGCTAAACTTCCAGATCACCTCGCCGGTTTTGCCTGGCTCGAGTAGAACACTGTTGGGATCGTTGTGCTCCATGGTTTTGCCGCCGCCCATGTCCATCTTCATGCGTTCGTGGTTGATCTTGTCGGCCTCCAACACGCCGTGGTCGACCATCAACTCCATTTCCTTCTGATGTTCCGCGTGCATGGCAGCCGTGCCGATATTGAATTCATGCACCAATTCGCCAGCGTTTTTGATCACGAAACGAACGATTTCGCCCTTCGATACCTTTATGGTTTCCGGCTCGTAATAGTTCTCTCGCAGCGTTACTTCCACGGTGCGGCTGACGTCGGCTGCTTTGCCGGGTTCGCCGATCGGCGAGGCCCCATGTTGTTTGTGCGCGTCATGGCCACCGGAATGTTTCCCCGCGGCCCAAACGGGTGCCATGGCAAAAGTGAGGCCAGTAAGAAGAGTCGCCAGAAATACAAAAGTAAGTGAACGCATAGTTCGCTCCTGAGTGTTGGGATGATCGTCCTTGCGCATTCGCTGTAGCAGGGGACCGGCCCTATTGTGAGATCCTGTCAGCCTGGTAGGGCTAATCAGCTTTACGATGAATGAGAGTCGCGGATGGTTGCCCCTCGCCAGCATGCTAAAACTAGCAAGACAAGCTATCGAGCGATCAGTCGCGGGTTTCGCGGTCCAAGCGACCGCAGCCGCTACCGGCGTCTCAACTCACTATGTGCGGAGTCTGGGGGGTCTTTTGGGCGGCGAAGCAGAGCGTTGAAAGATCAATTCAGCGAGCGCCGCTGATCCATCAGAATAGTGGGCTGCCTGAACGATAGGCCCGTCAGGCGGCAGCATCGAAGCGCCACACCCAAATGCGCAGCAGTCGATTCCGCCATGTCCTTGCGGATCATGATGGGTGTGGTTTGTCGGCACCGTAGTGTCGTGATGCCGATCCGGTACCGTCGCCGCAAATGCGGATTCAGCACTCTGTGCGACGGCGACCCCTGCCTCGAATGTAAGCGAGATACATTGCGCGCTAGAGGTCGGATCGGAGGTGCCAAACACGACAACCAGCGCCAGTACACCCAGCATTGCGGGGCAGAGCCGCCTCGCGAGGAGAGGTATGAAGCCTTTGAATTCAGAGAGCATCATTGGCACTGCACCTAATGTAACGACTAGTGCTGCGCAAGTAAAAATACGCTAACTACTCAGCCAGCCGGTTATAGACAGCAGCCACCGCCAACACGAGAGCCGCGGGCACCAGGCTCCACAGGATCAAACCGACTAAAAAAGCCAGTCCAATGCATGGA
>CAUZWH010000334.1:0-4216 GCA_963583675.1 Alphaproteobacteria bacterium | reverse complement strand
CCGGTCATGATGATGTCGAATTCACCGGCGAGGAGGGCCGGGATAATGCCGGAAAACGACGTCGGCACGAACTCGACGTCGACGTCCATATCTTTGGCGACCTTCTTGGCAACGTCGATCTCAAAGCCGATCAAACCGCCGTCTTTGCCCCGCATAACCCACGGCACAAAACTCGCCACGCCGGCGCGAAGCTTGCCGCGTTTTTGAATCTGCACGAGGACGCTGTCGGCGGCGAGGTCCTTGGAGACCGATTGGGCCGTCGCCGGCGCACTAAAGGCCGCAGCCAATACGACAACAAACGCTAGTGTTAAAAGATATTTAGTTAGTTTGAGCATCGGAGCCTCCCGTTCATTCGCTCATCCACACCAACCGGCACTACCAGCGAGCCGAAAGTAGATTGAGACTGTTTCCTATTGTGCCAAGTGAGTTTAGTCGAGTCCTGGACAGGTTGTATAGACAGGCTAAGTCGCACGGCCGCGGCCCATGCGACGCTCCATCCGTGCGAACAAACGGGCCAAGCCATAGCAAACGACGAAATACATCGCCCCCACGGTGAGCCAGGTCTCAAAGACGCGGGTGGTCGTCGCTTGGATTTCGTTACCCATGAACGTGAGCTCCTGAACTGACAGTAGCGAGACCAGAGCCGAGTCCTTGATAAGTTGGATCGATTGATTGGCGAGCGGCGGTGCGATGCGTTGAACCGCCTGCGGCAAAATGATGTTCCGCAGCTGCTGGTAACGCGACAGGCCAAGACTCTGACCAGCTTCCCACTGACCCCGCTCAATCGATTGAATGCCGGCGCGGACAATTTCGGTGATATACGCGCCCTCATAGAGAGCGAGCGCTATCGCTGCTGCAGCGAAATTACGTAAGAGGTTGGTTTCACCAAATATTACCAGAAAGACATCCTGCCAGAATGGCGACGCGCCCTGCGCCAACGCGGTCAGGTCGAGCGGCTTCAGGAGCTGGTTTCCGACGAAGAAGAACATGATGAAAAAGAAGGGAACCGGCGGGATATTGCGCACAAATTCGACATATCCGCGTGATACGAGACGCAGCAATAAAACGTCGCTGACTCGGCACACGCCCATAACCAAGCCGAGGACTAGCCCGAAGATCGCCGCCCAGACGCAGATCCGGACCAGAATGATCAGGCCCTCGATGAGAAGATTCTTACGCCAGCTCTGGGTTTCTTCGTCGTAGTAGACAAAGTATTCGAACACCCGAGACCAATCCCAGTGGTAAACCAACTCGGTATTCACCCGATAAATGAGATAGCCGATAAGCACGGCAACCGCGCCGATGACGACAACATCGAGAACCGTGATTTTGAATACGCGCTTGCGCACAGGCGGCGCCATGCGATCGCTCGCGGGCATGCTCATCGCTGTGACCGCCTGCGTATGCGGTTCTCAAATAGATTTATCAGAACCGACAGCGTCACCGTTACGACCAGGTAAATCGCGCCGGTGGTTAACCAGATCTCAAATGCCATGAAGGTCTCGGCAACTTGATCCAGAGCCATCGTCGTGAGATCGAATACCGCAACGGCGCTCAGGATCGAGGAGTGCTTGATCAGGGTGACGATCTGACTGGTGAGCGGCGGTAGCATCAAGGGGATCGCCTGCGGCAGAACGACGTAGCGATAAGTGTCTGCGCGCTTAATCCCGAGACTATCGCTCGCCTCCCACTGACCCTTATGAACCGACTCGATCCCGGCCCGGAAAATCTCGGCCGCGAACGAGCCCTCGTGGAACGAGAGCGCCAACACGCAGGCCCAAAAGCCGCCGAGACCAAACATCGGCGCAAATACGAAATAGAAAATGTACACCTGGACCAGAATTGGTGTGTTGCGGATCAACTGGAGATAACCGGTGGCCAGGGCGCGTCCAGCGAACGAGTTCGATCGCCGCAACAAGGCAGTGGTCAAACCGATAGCGGCGGCGAGCGGGAGCGACCAGGCAGTAATCTCGAAGGTGACGAAAAGCCCTTCCATCAGCGGGCCCCAGACAAACTCGCCATCTATCACCCGATAGAGGAGCTTGGGCATCCGGTACCATTGCCAATTGTAGTTAAGTGCGTTGGCGCCGGTCATCGCCAGATAGAACAGACCGACGACAAGCACGACGAACTGCGCCAGGTCGATCCAAGGCGCGCGCTTCGGTGCCGAAGTGGCACCGGTTACCGCTGTAGTCGATTCAACGGTCGATGCCATTGGCCTCCAACCACTCATCCAACCACTGCTTCAACCAGTGGGGACCTGCCAGACGGCTTATCTTTTGCTGCGTCACAGCAAGATTTGTTGCCCCCAGGCGCGTTCGAGACGGCACTCTAGGCGAGGCCCGTGACACGAACAACCGGCATAGCGGAGAGGTGATGGGCGCTGACCGTGCCTCCGGGTAGGCGATTGCCAACATGGCGGGCACCGTTATGCTCGCGCGTCAGCATGGTCGACTCGTCCGACGTTTTCACTGCCGATGCCAAGCTCACGCCCTATTGGTGGGAGGAGGCACCGCGCCCCGATCGCCGCGAAGTCGTGTTACCTCAAATCGCCGATGTTGTCGTAATCGGCTCTGGCTATGCGGGACTATCGGCCGCTCTCACGCTTGCGAGGGCCGGTCGCAACGTTGTCGTCGTCGACGCCGGTGATCCAGGTTTTGGCGCCAGTAGCCGCTCCGGCGGCATGATCGGTTCAGGCCATCGATTAAGCTATTTTGATCTTGTCGACCGTTACGGTGAAAAGAGCGCTGTCGACCTTCTCAACGAAGGACTGCGCTCGCTCAAGTTCACCATCGATTTGATTGAGCGCGAGAATATCGACTGCCCATATCAACGCAGCGGGCGGTTTCTCGGCGCAGCGAAACCGCGGGACTACGAGCGTATCGGCCGCGAGGTCGATGCTCTCAAACGGGTGACCGATGCCGAGATCGACATGGTGCCGGCGAGCGAACAAAGGAACAAAATAGTTACCGAACGCTACGCGGGCGGGTGCGTCTACCACCAGCACGGGGGATTGCATCCCGGTCTGCTTCATCACGGCCTGATGGCGCGCGCCGAAACAGCCGGTGCCACAGTTGTCGGTCACGCTAAGGTGCGGGCGATCGATGGCCAACAGGGCTCATTCACGATCGTAACCAAGAAGGGAAGCATCGCTGCCGCCGATGTTGTCGTTGCGACCAATGGCTACACCGATGTGGCGCTGACGCCGCGCCTCGCCCGTAGCCTCATTCCCGTAGCCTCATTCCCGTCGCCGCATTTGTCGTTGCCACGGAGCCGCTCGGACAAAACGCGGTCAAGAGCCTGATCCCCGGCGGGCGGATGATCGTCGAGACCCATCGCCGGCACTGCTATTACCGGGCTTCTCCAGACGGTGACCGCATCCTGTTCGGCGCTCGTGCCGCGCTACACGCAATTGACCCGGTGAAGAGTGGTAAGCGTCTGCAGCGTTTTATCGGGGATGTGTTCCCCGACCTCCAACAGGTTCGACTGAGCCATTCCTGGTCCGGGTTCATCGCATTTTCACGCGACACCCTCACCCATATAGGCGAGCAGAACGGAATCCATTTTGCCCTGGCCTGCAACGGATCGGGCGTCACCATGGCGCCCTATGCCGGACACAAGGCAGCACTCAAACTGCTGGGATCTCGTGAGGGCCGAACCGCATTCGATGACCACGAGTTTAGGCCCTACCCGCTATATGCGGGACGCCCCTAGTTTATGCCCGCCGTCGATTTTTACTATCGGCTGGCGGATTGGCGCGAGAATCGGCGTTAATCCTGGCACCCAGGGCTAGCGGATTGGTTGGGTAACGCTATATGAGCCAGTGATGGATCAGAAAGTAATCGACAAATCCGCGGCAACTGTGCGCCTCGCTGATGGCCGCACGGTTGTCTATGCCGAGCATGGCGATGCCGATGGGATACCGTTGATCGCGTTACACGGCACCCCGGGTTCGCGGATTAATTGGCGGACCGCGGATGCCTCAGCGCGAGCACATGGACTTAGATTGATTGCCCCGGATCGAGTTGGTTGCGGGCTCTCAGATCCGAAACCCGGCCGGACCATCGTCGACGCGGCGGTCGATGTTGCCGAACTCGCCGACCTCCTTGGTATCGATCGGTTTTTTGTGATCGGTCTTTCTGGCGGTGGACCGCACGCTGCGGCAACGGCATAGCGGCTACCTGATCGTGTGATCGCCGCCGCGTTGGTGAGTGGC
>CAUZWH010000333.1:0-4238 GCA_963583675.1 Alphaproteobacteria bacterium | reverse complement strand
CATCTTCACCCATGGCGGGCACCAAGAGGCGACGATCATCGATCGCAGCCGCATGGTGCCGGGCAGTAAAGTGTTGGGGCCGGCGATCATCGTTGAGGCACATGGAACCAACGTTGTCGAACCGGAGTGGGCCGCAGACGTAACGCTGGCAGGCGACCTGGTCCTTGAGCGGGTGGTTGAACGTGCCGTGATCCGTGACATCTCGACCGACGTCGACCCGATCATGCTCGAGATATTCAACAACCTGTTCATGTCAATCGCCGAACAAATGGGCACGGTGCTGGAGAACACTGCACACTCGGTTAACATCAAGGAACGACTCGATTTCTCGTGCGCCCTGTTCAATACCAAGGGTGAGCTAATTGCCAATGCGCCGCATATGCCGGTGCATCTCGGGTCAATGGGCGAGAGCGTCAAAACGATCATTCGCGAGCGCGGGAGCGCGATGCTACCGGGCGATGTCTACGCGCTAAACGCCCCATACAACGGCGGCACACACATTCCCGACGTCACCGTCATCACCCCGGTATTCGATGATGACGCACAAACCATACTTTTCTATTTGGGATCGCGCGGCCACCACGCCGATATCGGCGGGATCACACCAGGCTCGATGCCCCCTCGGAGTTCGGTGATCGAGGAAGAAGGCGTTCTCATCGACAATTTTAGGGTTGTGCGCCGCGGTACGTTCGCCGAACCCGAGATATTGGACCTCTTCACCTCAGGCCGTTATCCCGCGCGCAATCCGGCTCAGAATATCGCCGACCTAAAAGCCCAGATCGCCGCGTGCGAGAAAGGTGCACAGGAACTCCACCGCATCATCGACGATTATGGGCTTGAGGTCGTCGACGCTTACATGCGCCACGTGCAGGATAACGCCGAAACATGCGTGCGCAGAGTGCTCGGCGTCCTTAGAAACGGTAGTTGCAGCTACCCGCTCGATGACGGTAGCGAAATCCACGTCGAGATTCGCATCGACCATGGTGCCGAGCGTGCCGAGGTCGATTTTTCAGGAACGTCTGCGCAGCATGCAGGCAACTTCAATGCCCCACTAGCCGTTACCAAAGCTGCTGTCCTATATGTATTTCGTTCGCTTGTGGACGAAGATATTCCACTTAACGAGGGCTGCCTTAAGCCACTCGACATAATTGTGCCCGCCGGGTCGATGTTGCGCCCGGCCTATCCTGCAGCAGTGGTCGCCGGCAATGTCGAAACGTGTCAGGCGATCACTGATTCGCTTTACGGGGCGCTTGGCGTTCTCGCCGGAGCGCAAGGAACAATGAACAATTTCACGTTCGGCAACGACCGCTGGCAGTACTACGAAACTGTGTGCGGTGGATCAGGAGCTGGTCCTGGTTTTGATGGCACCGACGCCATTCACACCCACATGACGAATTCGCGCCTCACCGACCCAGAAATTCTCGAGTGGCGCTTTCCGGTTTTGCTTGAGGCCTTTTCGATTCGACGCGGATCAGGCGGTGCCGGTGCGACCAGCGGCGGCAACGGAACCACGCGCCGAACCCGCTTTCTCGAACCAATGACGGCAGCGATCCTGTCGAGCCACCGGAAAGTCCCGCCTCCCGGTATCAATGGCGGCCTCCCGGGCGCGATCGGCCATAACTACGTAGAGCGCTGCGACGGCACGGTCACCGAATTGTCAGGGACCGACCAAACCGAGATGAATCGCGGCGACGTCTTTATCATCGAAACACCCGGTGGTGGGGGTTATGGTGCTTTGGCAAACGAACGCGCGTCGGAATGATTGAGGAGATCGAACCATCCCATCCGTCCTGATAACTGGCGCTAACCGCGGCCTGGGACTGGAGTGGATACGTCAACTCGAGCCCAAAGGTTGGCGGATACTGGCCACCTATCGAGATCCAGCGCGCTCTGCTGAGCTGCTCGATATGGCGAAAGGTTCGAACGGACGTATCACCACCCATCGGCTCGACGTGAACGAATTCGACGAGATCGACGCACTTGCTGTTGAACTCGCGGAGACCCCGATTGATGTATTGGTGAACAATGCTGGTGTGCTGCCCGCACGAACCTGGTTCGGTGAAACCGACTACGAAGAGTGGGCACGGAGCATGCGCAACAATTTGTTTTCTTACATGAAAGTTTGCGAATCATTCGTCGAGCACGTAGCTCGGAGCGACCGCAAGCTTATCATGTGCATGACCAGCGGACTTTCGAGCATGTCGACAAGCGGCAGCCGTAGCGGCGCTGGCCAGAGTCACGCTGACGGCAAGCATATTTATCGTACGACCAAGGTCGCCGTGAACATGTTGGTTGTTACCCTCGCCGACTATCTATCCGAACGTGGCATAACGGTCGTGTCGGTTACCCCGGGATGGGCCCGCACTGAAATGGGCATCTCCGACCTCGACCCGGGATACTCGGCCGACGACTTGGTCGATCCGGTCGATAGCGTACGGGGCATGTGCGCATTGGCCGAAAACCTTACCCTCGAAGACAGCGGCGGCCTGTTTCGATGGGACGGCACGACACTTCCCTGGTAAGGCCGCAACGCTTTGCGTATCGTTAGCCGATAAAAGTTACGGAAGGGGGCGATAGCAATGGATTCGATGCTTATCACCGGCGCCAATCGCGGGCTCGGGCTCGAATGGGTACGCCAACTCGATGCGGCTGGCTGGCGCATCCTGGCGTGTTGCCGCAAGCCTGACCAAGCCGACGAACTCAACCAACTCGCAAACAACGCGGATGGTCGGATCACCATCCACAAGTTGGATATCACTGATCACGCCGCCATCGATGCTCTCGCCGGCGAACTCAAAGACGAAGCAATCGATGTTCTCAACAACAATGCCGGCGTGCTGCCCGACCGCGACCCGTGGGGCCAGACCGATTACGAGAAATGGCGGAGGGCCATGGAGGGTAATCTGTTCAGTACGTGCAAAATGTCTGAGGCATTTACGCCGCACGTTGCGCGCTCGAACCGGCGGATAATGATTACGATGGCCAGCACGCTATCGAGCGTGTCCACGCCGGGTGGGGGACCGTTGGTGTGGGGCGATGAAAAACACGTTTACCGCACGACTAAAGCAGCCATCAACATGTTGGCCAAAAGTATGTCTGGTTATCTTAAGGATATGGGCGTCATCGTGATTTCGATCAACCCGGGCTGGGCCAACACAGAAATGGGACGTGCCGATCTCGAACCCGGCGATAGCGAAGATATTTTGCTCGACCCGGTTGAGAGCATTCGCGGGATGCGTGCCCTGATCGATGGCTTGACGCTCGCGGACAGCGGCAATCTTTATAAGTGGAATGGTGAAGAGCTCCCGCCTTGAGCCGAATCATCTACTAGCCTGGGTTTCGGCGATTTTGCAACCAAGCGGGAGAACGCTCGCAAATGGATTCGGTTCTCGTCACCGGTGACAACCGTGGTATCGGGTTCGAATTTACCAAACAATTTTACGACGCTGGATGGCGGGTATTTGCGTGCTGCCGTGATCCAGCTGCCGAGCACTCCCGCGACCTCAACATGCTGGCGGGCTGGTCGGGCCGTTACGTGACCGTTCATCGCCTCGACGTTACGAAACACGACGAAGTCAAGGCACTGGCAGAACGGCTTGAGCCAGAGACCATCGATATCGTCATCAATAACGCCGGCGTTAACGGACCCAAGCAGGCGTTCGGAGACACCGACTACGAACTCTGGGCCAACGCGATGGCAACCAATGTGTTCGGCCCGATGAGAATGGCCGAGGCGTTTGTCGAACACGTCTCGCGCAGCAAACGCAAGATCATTGCAACCGTGTCGAGCCGGTTGGGCAGCCTCGCTCTCGCCGACGCCGATGGGCGCCACCATTACCGCAGCTCAAAAACAGCCGCAAACATGGTGATGAAGAATCTCGCCGGCTATGTCGCAGACCGCGGGATTACGACGATCTCGTTTTCGCCTGGCTGGGTAAAAACGGAAATGGGAGGGGTCGGCGCGACGGTCTAACCCGAAGAAACGGTTTCGGGCACGCGCTCTATCCTTGAGCAACTAACGCCCGCCGATTCGGGAAAGTTCCTTCACTACGACGGAACCGAACTTCCCTGGTAAGAGCCAGTTCCGAAAGTTTAGCCGGGTCCACGCTGATCTTACGTCTGATAGTGGCTTAGGCGCGCCATCGATACCGGCTTGAGTGGGCTCGGTTAATGACCCTGGGGCTCGACGATCGGATCCTCACTATGAGTAAATCCGAGCTGCCGCCGGGGTTGTGCAG
>CAUZWH010000332.1:0-4250 GCA_963583675.1 Alphaproteobacteria bacterium | reverse complement strand
TGCAAGAGCATCAAACAATTTCACGACAATCGCATCATCGGGCAATTGCGCCGCGGCTTGGCGTCGGGCGTGAAGATCTCCGCGTTTACCCAACGTGATAAGTTTGTCGACCACCGACCGAAGTTCCTTTGCCTTCGGCAGCGTCGTTTTGATCTGCTCATGCTTAATTAGCGCAGAGGCCATATTAGCCAGCATCGCTTTGCGATGTGAGCTTGTTCGATTGAGTTTGCGGTGAGCCCACCGATGACGCATCGGATCCTCCCTATAGCGCGGCTAAAGCGATCAATATTGATCCTCTAGGCGCTTGGCTAGTTCTTCAATATTCTCCGGCGGCCAATCCGTGACCTCCATGCCAAGATGCAAACCCATCGAGATCAAAACTTCCTTGATCTCGTTTAACGATTTGCGCCCGAAATTTGGTGTCCGGAGCATCTCTGCTTCGGTTTTCTGGATGAGATCGCCGATATAGACAATATTATCGTTTTTGAGGCAGTTGGCCGAACGCACTGACAACTCCAATTCATCAACACGCCGCAGCAGATTGCGGTTGAACTCCGGCTCAGGCATCGTTTCCTCGCGACGCACGACCGTTGGTTCCTCGAAGTTGATAAACAGCTGCAGTTGATCCTGAAGAATACGCGCGGCATACGCCAAGGCGTCTTCGGGCGTGACCGTGCCATTGGTCTCGATTTTCATCAATAATTTATCGTAGTCAAGAATTTGGCCTTCGCGCGTATTCTCAACCTTGTAAGACACGCGCTTGACCGGACTATAGATTGCGTCGATGGGGATTAAACCAATGGGCGCGTCTTCCGGGCGGTTGCGCTCGGCCGGCACGTAACCTTTACCGTTCTCGACGGTAAGCTCCATCCGAAGCTTGGTGCCTTGATCGAGCGAGCAGATAACATGCTGTGGGTTAAGGATCTCCACATCATGTCCGGTTTCGATCTGACTTGCTCTGATCTCGCCAGGACCATCGCCGGATAGCGTCATCCGCTTAGGTCCATCGCCATGCATGCGGACCGCTAAACCCTTGATGTTGAGAACGATGTCGGTGACATCCTCGCGAACACCAGGGATTGACGAGAACTCGTGCAAAACGCCGTCCACTTGGAGGGATGTCACAGCAGAGCCTTGCAGGGACGACAGAAGTATTCGCCGCAATGCGTTGCCCAAGGTAAGTCCGAACCCGCGCTCAAGCGGTTCGGCCACCATATTCGCAAATCGACTTGGGTCTTCACCGCCGTCGATATCGAGCTTGTTCGGCTTAATTAATTCTTGCCAATTGCGTTGTATTTGGACCACCGGTCAAACCTCGTTGTTCGTATGTGAAATCCTGCCCACTGAAATCGTAGGACCGACTAGTACCCGCCGTGAATATTGCGGCCGCCACCTCGCCGATCGCTCGGCGTCAAACGCGACGCCGTTTTGGAGGACGACAGCCGTTGTGGGGTATTGGCGTGACGTCGCGGATCGCTGTTATCGTCAACCCAGTTGCTTGTAATGCACGTAGTGCGGATTCACGTCCCGAGCCAGGACCGCGCACTTGTACTTCGAGGGTCTTTACACCGTGTTCTTGCGCCATCCGGCCTGCACTTTCCGCTGCCATTTGGGCGGCGTATGGGGTCGACTTACGCGACCCTTTAAATCCCTGCTGTCCAGCAGATGACCATGCGATTGCATTACCCTGTGCATCCGTGATGGTCACCATCGTGTTGTTGAATGTTGCCGATACATGAGCAACGCCCGAGGTAATATTCTTGCGTTCGCGCTTGCGAACACGCGTGGACGAAACATCGCGAGCCATGCCTAAGTACTCACCTTCTTTTTGCCGGTAATCGGTCTAGATGGACCTTTCCGGGTGCGCGCGTTGGTGTGAGTGCGCTGACCTCGAACCGGCAACCCGCGACGATGACGTAAACCCCTATAGCAACCGAGATCCATCAGTCGTTTGATATTCATCGCGGTTTCGCGCCGCAAATCACCTTCGACGATGTAGTCAGCGCCGATGCTATCGCGAATCTGCATCACCTCGGCTTCGGTCAACTCGTTCACCCGTTTCTCTGGCGGAACGCCGAGCTTAATGCATATCTCTTTGGCGCGGGTTCGACCGATGCCAAAGATGTAACTTAGGGCGATTTCAACGCGCTTGTTGGTGGGGATATTTACCCCAGCAATACGTGCCACTTGCGCTGCTCCTTAGTTGCAACGTGTTGGAACTAATCGGAAATTTATTTTTTTGGATGCCGGCGGCGCAGTTGTAGTTTTAGTGCCGGAACAAGTCAACCAAATCACAAATTTTCGTACGATAACAATGGGATAGCCTAACTCAATATCGCTTCTAATTGGCGTGTAACGTCATCAATGTCCGCCATACCGTCCACCGAGCGCAGCAATGCCCGCTCACTGTAGTAGTCGATTAGCGGCGCCGTCTCGTCGTAATAGGCCTTTAGTCGCGCTCGCACGGTCTCCTCAGTGTCGTCGGACCGCCGCGTAAACTCGGACGAACCGCAGACATCGCAAACGCCGTCCTCCTTAGGAGGCTGGAACTTGTCATGGTACCCAGCTCCGCAAGTGGCGCAGGTGTAGCGGCCGGTAATGCGCTCGGCCAAAAGATCGTCATCTACCTTAACCTCGATCACGTGGTCCAGCGACTTGTTGCGTCGATCCAGTATCCGGCTTAACCCATCGGCTTGAACAGTCGTGCGCGGCACGCCGTCAAGAATGAAACCGCGGTCGGAGCCGAGCATGCCGATAGCTTCATCGACAATGTCGATAATAGTCTCGTCGGAGACGAGTTGGCCCGCGTCTATCACAGCTTTGGCTTTTTTCCCGACCTCAGTGCCTTCTTTCACCGCCGCCCGTAGCATGTCGCCGGTCGAAAGATTCGCCAGGCCGTATCGATCTTCCAGACGTTTCGCCTGTGTTCCTTTGCCGGCACCCGGTGGGCCCAACATGATCAAGATCATCGATTGCGCCCTCGCAATTTTGATTTCTTGATCAGCCCCTCATATTGATGGGCAATCAGATGCGACTGGATTTGAGAGATCGTATCCAAGGTCACGTTGACCACAATCAGCAATGATGTGCCGCCGAAGTAGAACGGAATAGCATATTGTGAGATCAGGATTTCCGGCAGCAGGCACACCAATGCGAGATATGCTGCCCCAACGGTAGTCAGCCGCGTAAGCACATAGTCGAGATACTCGGCTGTGTTGGTGCCGGGCCTAATCCCCGGAATAAATCCGCCATTTTTCTTTAGGTTATCTGCCGTGTCCGTCGGGTTGAATACGACCGCAGTGTAAAAGAAACAGAAGAATACGATGCCGGTCATATACAGAAGCATGTAACCCGGCTGGCCCCGCCCAAGAAAAGCAGTGACGGTTAGCAGCCAGCCTGGCCCTTGCGATGCCGTGAAGCTTGCCGCCGTGATCGGGAGCAACAAAAGCGACGACGCGAAGATCGGCGGAATGACTCCAGCGGTATTTAATTTGAGTGGCAAGTGCGAACTTTCGCCGCCGAACATCCGGTTGCCAACTTGTCGTTTCGGGTATTGGACCACCAAACGCCGCTGCGCGCGCTCGATGAATACGATGAATGCGATGACGGCGAAGATCATGATCAATAGGAAAATGATGATGATCGGCGACAGTGTGCCGGTGCGACTAAGCTCGAGCGTTCCAGCGGATGCAGCGGGCAGGTTCGCAACAATGCCAGCAAAAATGATCAGTGAGATACCGTTGCCGATGCCCCGAGCGGTGATCTGCTCGCCAAGCCACATTAGGAAGATCGTGCCGCCGGTCAGCGTCACAACCGTTGTTACTACGAAAAACAACCCAGGATCGATTACCGCGCTGCCACCCGGCCCGGTCATGTTTTGGAGACCCACGGCAATCCCGTAACCCTGCAATGCGGCGAGTGCCACCGTGCCATAGCGAGTGTATTGATTGATCTTCTTGCGCCCCTGTTCGCCTTCCTTCTTGAGTTGCTCAAGGCGCGGCGACACGGTCGTCATCAATTGAATGATGATAGAAGATGAAATATAGGGCAGCACGTTCAAGGCAAAGATCGTCATGCGCCCAAGTGCGCCCCCAGCGAACATATCGAACATCCCAAGGATGCCGCCCTGCTGCTGCCGAAATACATCTGCCAGAATGCTCGGGTCGATTCCGGGGACCGGAATATAGGTCCCAAAACGATAGATCACGAGTACGGCGAGCGTGAACCAAATCCGTTTTTTAAGTTCGGTC
>CAUZWH010000331.1:0-4259 GCA_963583675.1 Alphaproteobacteria bacterium | reverse complement strand
TATAGTCTCGCCCAGGCTAGTCAGGAAGGCTGGGCCGATGAGTGGCGCGAGGCCGATTACCATATCGATAAAGCTGATCGTTCCGAGCGTCACGTCCCCGGCTCTGACGAAGCGCGCGGCTATATCAACGAGAGCGATGTCGTTACCGAGGCGAGCGCCGACCTCAAAGAGGTCGTGCTTAACTTATCCCCGCGCAAATAGGGATCAATAATATCTCGGCGAATTTTTCACCCAACCCAACGGAGTAATGAAAATGGAACTGATTGTACCTGAAAACATCGATTTCCCGGTCCACTTCGAAATGAGCAAAGTGCCGACCAAGAAATATGTCCAAAACGGCAATACCGACGATTACATCAACGTGGTCGGGCACAATTTCCAATGCGTCAGCCACGGCGAATTCGCTCGCGGGGTGTTTGGGCAAATCACCCAGGAGTTGTCCGAGGAAGACCTAGTGGGAATTAAAATCCGCTGGCATCTGGCGCGAAACGGCGGCTGGTCCTGCATGGATATGGAGTTGCCTGCGGTGAAGTTCTCGGTGGAGACCTTGCGCCACAAGACGGACGTTAATTACCGGATCATCAGCCCGCACGGCATCGATGGGTCGTGCAGCAACACCGTCCTGTATGGCGGGATTGATTGCTACTGCACGAACGGCCAAATCATCGGGGAGTACGACACGGTTCGCCGTAAAAACAGCAGCGGGTTCCAGCTAAAGAGTTTTCTGGCCGATCTGCAACGATCCAAGAATGATTTTCTGGGCCACGGCCAGCGGCTGCAACGCTGGGCCGAGACGCCTGTATCAATCGCAGCGGCTACTGATGTGATTGAGGCGGTGATACCCGGCGAGCGGAAAGCGGACAGAATGGTGTCGCTTTTCAATAGCGAGGCCGAGACGCGAGGCGCAAACATCTACGCCCTGTATAGCGCATTCACAAACTACAGCAGCCACTCCAACGATAACGGATTCGCTCTTCAGAAATCCAAGAGCGACACGGAGGCCGTCACCATGATGAACCGCGAAGTCGAAGTATCGCGCTGGACCAACCACCCGGCGTTCGTTCAGTTGGCGGCGTAGCTTAACCAGGGGGGAGGGGCATCCCTCCCCTACCGGGCACCGGTTGTATATATTAAGTGTTTACAACGTGCCCTGTATGTGTATTGTTACACAACTGCAAACACCAACGAGGCTAATTATGAAAACATACGACCCGGCGACCGGCAGCAAAATGCAACGCCTACTTTTCTGCTCGTTTCAGAGCGGAGCGGCCCCCAGACGGCGCACGGCTGCCCCGCGGCGGGCCCTGAAATTCGGCGCGGAGGTTTGCGCCGTTCTTGTGATTTTTTCGCTTCTCGTCATCGCAATGATCATTTTTTAAGAGGCTAAAATGAAGACCCCAATTATGGACGAAAGCGGCGTGATTCAGTTCCCCGCACCCGCCCTAGATATCGATCAGTTCGCCGCCGACATCGACGAAGCCTACGAGGCGGCGCAGGCCGCGTGGCAAAGCCGCGACGTTGCCGAGATCGATGCAGCCGCAGTGGCGCTCGATCTGGCGCGGGACTTCATCGCCACAATGGAGCGGCGGGAGTTGTTTTTCTCCGGCACGTTAAGGGGACCAGCCGGACAGGCCGTCGACCTGCTTATCGAATACGTCATCTGGCGGAAAAACAGGACCGAGGGCGAGCCGACACCGGCCAAATTCACAGGAGGTAGCGATGAATCGTAAACGAGCGAGAATATATGACCCGTGGATTCGCGAAAGGGTATTTCGCATCTCGAATCCCTGTGTCGAATGCGACGGCTCTGGCGAGGTCGAGGTGCAGCACGGCGTTGATTCGTTCACCGTCAGGGACTGTGATTCCTGTTGGGGGAACGGCTACCGAGTCATGCGAGAGACATACCCCAGCGCGTCAGCGGCGGCAGCGGATTTCCCGCGTGCCATTAAAATAGAGGAGGCATCGAACATGACCCAAGAAACTAGCAACGAATACGGCACACGCACTCAGGTTATGACCATCACGCCGATCCTGGCGCAGCAGTGGCTCGACGGAGCATCCGATTTTAAGAACCGCCGAGTCAAAGATTCGGTGATTCTCAAGTACAGCCGCGATATGGAACACGGAATCTGGCAGGTGAATGGCGAAACAATAAAATTCGCGCACCGCAACGGCGCTGCCGTGATGATCGACGGCCAGCATCGGGCGCTGGCTTGCGTAAAAAGCGGCAGCACGTTCACGTCGCTAGTGGTGTTTGGAGTGCAGGAAGAAACCTATCAGTCGATGGACTCCGGCACCGTCAGGCAGCCTGCTGACTTTTTACAGCGGTCTGGCAGTCAGTACGTTCACTCTGTCGTCGCGGCAGCGCGAATGGTTTTTGCCGATCGGACGAGCAGCAATCCGATGACCCGCAGCCGGACATCTATGGCCACCAATCAGGAGATTCTTGCGATTGTCGCAGATACACCCGAATTAGAGCGCAGCGCTGTCGCGCTTTACAAGGTTGCCGGGGGACACTCAAAACTGCTTCCGCCGTCGTTGTCGGTGTATCTATTTTATAGATTCGGTCAGATCGACACCGAATGGCGGGATTCGTTTTTTGAGGGACTATACCGTGGCGTCGGGTTGACCGAGAAAAGCCCGATCCTGGTGCTAAGGAACCGCCTTATCGATGATTTGACATCGGTGAAAAAGACGACCCTGACCGTCAAGTCAGCCCTGGCGATCAAGGCGTGGAACGCCTTTGTCGAGGGCCGCGAGATATCAATGCTGCGGTGGTTCAACGTCGGCCCTAGCCAAGAAAAGTTCCCGACTATCAGCGAGGGGAAATAGGCCGTGGAGATCATCAAAACGATGGGTGGTGAACTCACCTACATCGATGCCAAACACCGCTATGAGTGGAACGGTGAGAAGGTTCGGCACACTGTCTCCGCTATTGCTGGCGGCTACCCGGTGAATTTCGGGATAGCTGCCGGATGGGCGGCAAAAGTTGTGCGCGAACACCTCGTGGCAACCGAACTGCCGCCATCATTCGACGGCTCCGCATCCAAGGTCGCGTGGGCAAAGGAAATCTGCGGGGAGCCAAACCGCCAGACGCGGCGAGCGGCTTCCATCGGCACCGAGGTTCACGGATTCATCGAGGACACAGCCCACGGGCTGGACCCGAGCCTGTCGGACGATGAGAACGTGGCGAAATGCCAGAAGAGCCTTGGGGAATGGTTCAGGAAAAACATTGCCGAGGTGCTGCATACAGAACGTCGGCTGTATTCCATCAAATGGGCACTGGCTGGAACCGTGGATATGGTCGCCAGACTAAGTAGCGGTAAGGTTCACGTTATCGATTGGAAGGGGGTAACAGAACTCAACGCGAGTCTGAAAAGCGGCCACGTTGGGCAGCTATCCGCCTACCGCTCGATGCTCGAAGAGGCCGGAGAAGAGATAGATGGCTGCACCCTGGTCAGGTTTTCTCGAAAAACAGGAGAGATAGACCCGGTTTCGTTTTCGGACGAAGATTATGCGAACGATCTAGCAGCGTTTGAGGCGGCGCTTTTGCTGGCGCGATATCAACCCCGGCCACAGGTGTTTTAGAATGCGACGCGGCGGTTTTAGCCTCTCGTCGCGGCGCAGGGGGAGGAGGGTTGGCGGCCTTCAGCCTTTCTCCCCCACCCTACTTTACTATTCATGTCCTTTTTGGACCCCTTATTACCAACCAACGAATGGAGATGACGATGGCGACAATGACAGCGACGATTGAGGTGATTCAGCCTTCGAGCGGGAAAGGTCCGAGCCAGCTTTTTTACGACGGCGGAGTCGTCAAATGCTGGGACGATGTGGGGCGATTCTTGCAGGGTCGGACCTACGAGTTCTCCTACTACGAAAAATATTACCAAGGCACCGCCGAGCGGTACGTCGGCAAGGGCATCGTGAAGGAGGTCTCTGGCGGTAATGCCCCTCAGACGCCCGTAGCGGCTCCTCAGACGCCGGTAGCCCCAAACGGGGGTGGTACACCCCAAACAACGCCCATGGCCGTTGCTAACGCACCTCAGGGCAGCAGGGAGCGTTCCATCCAGGCGCAGGCAATCATCAAATCGGTGATCGCTGTCGGTGGCACCGAGGCCGATGTGCAACGGTGGATGGACTGCCACGACAAAATCGTTTCGGGTGGTCGCGTTGGCTGAGGTTCCATACTTCCATCTCGATGTTCCGGGCGTAGCGGTGCCGAAAGGACGCCCCCGCATGACGCGATCAGGGCACGTTTA
>CAUZWH010000330.1:0-4269 GCA_963583675.1 Alphaproteobacteria bacterium | reverse complement strand
CGAACATCAGGGCCGCACCGAGCCAAATACCCGCGCTGTGCTGTTCGCCAAAAACGATGATGCCCCAGACGATCCCCGACACGACCGAGATATAGCCGATTTGGCTCCAGAATAGCGGGCCGGCGCGGCGGATAATCTCGAAGAAAAAGGTTAGCGTGATGCAATAGATTGCCGCTGCGATAACCATCGTCGCGGCGCCCTCGCTGGACACGGTGAGCGGATTCGAAGTGCCGTCCACGACCAATAAGACCGGCAATATGAAGACAGCGGCACCGAGACACAGCCCCGCCGTGGCCATCAATCCCGGCATTTCCGGCGGCCGCGATACTGCGACATAGACATTACCGACAGCGAATGAGGTCGGTCCGAGTAATACGAGCAGGAACCAGCCGGCCATTTCGCGCGTCGGCAGACTGAACTCAGGCAGCACGATCACCAGGACACCGATGATCCCGAGGATCAGCCCCAGGAAACTCGCGGTTCGAAAGCGATCGATCCGGAGAACGAAAGTAAACAGGTAGGTCATCGTCGGCGTCATCATCATCACCAGGGTGATCACGCCAGCCGGAAGTTTTGGCGCGGCGTAGGCGAACAGAATGATCGCGAAACCAAAATTTGCGACGCCGGAGATGAAATAGAACAGCAAGTATTTGGGCCCCAATTTGGGCCGGCCGTCGAAAATAAGCGACAGCACCGCCATGGCGACGCCGGCGATGAAAATCGACCAAAATGCATAGGCAAGCGGCGGCACGGCTGCTTCGGCCGCAGCCTTATTGACAGTGAAGATGGCGCCCCACACGACCCCGACGATCAACAGCATAATGAGCGGGATCAGGGTGCTACCTGTTTTCGCGGCTGGGGACGACTCTCGTGCCATGGTTGGTGGCAGGCTCATGATAGATGTTGCGGGACGACGCGGCGGAGAAGCGGGCGACTCTCACACGGGATCGGCTAGTTACCAAGGGGGGAGGCATGCAGGAGCGGAAGTTCGATATCGCTACCGATGATGGGGCCATGAATACGTTCGTCTGCCATCCGGAAGAAGGCGGACCGTTTCCCGCCATTTTCTTCTTTCATGATGCGCCAGGCATCCGCGAAGAACTGTTTGAGATGGCCCGACGGATTGGGACATCGGGTTACTACGTGATCATGCCGAACATTTTCTATCGCAGCGCGCGACATGTGGTGATCGACGGCAACCGGGCTGATGTCGAGGGTGCCTATGACCGCGCGCTTATGTTGGAGATGATTCTCAGCATCAGCAATGCGATGGCGGTTGACGACGCCCGCGCGGTTCTGGCTACTGTGGCAAAAGACTCAGCGGCCAAAAGTGGCCCGATCGGCGCGGTGGGGTATTGCATGGGCGGCCGCTTCGCGATTTGCGCGGCTGCAGAATTCCCTGAAATCGCAGTGACCGCAGCATACTGCGCGACCGCGATGGTGACGGATAAGGCGGATTCGCCTCATCTCATGGTGAGCAGGATCAAAGGCGAAGTCTACTTCGGTTGCGGCGAAGCAGATCCGCTCTTGCCACCGGATCATATCGCGCAGCTTCGAGAAAACTTGAAAGCGGGTGCTGTCTCGCATCGTATCGAAATCTACCCCGGAACCGGGCATGCGTTTGCCTTCCGCGATCGGGATGCGCATGTCCAAGCGGTGGAAGACAGGCACTGGGAGCGTATGCTGGCGCTGTTCCGCGAACATGTGGGTTAGACAGGCAATGAACGAGAATTGGAAGCTAGGGAGGAGTTGGTTACGTGGCTTGGGATAAATTGTTGATTTCTGCGGATTCGCACGTGGTTGAACCGGCCGATCTGTTCGCCAAGGCGTTGGGTGACAAATACGGCGATAAGGTGCCGCGGTTCGTTGACGAATATCAGGGCGTCAAGGGCCGCTACTACTTCACCGGCAAAGAGCATTTGCGGTTGTCGGTGTTGATCGAAGGCGATGAAGCCGAGCAGGACAAGCTCACCAAAGCCGGCCGGGACCCGGCGTTTCGCCTCGAGTGCCTGGATGAAGACGGTATCTACGCGGAGGTGCTGTACGCATCGTCGACGCTGCACACGATGCGGGCGTTCGACGATCAACTCGTGCAGGACTGCTGCCAGGTGTTCAGCGATTGGCTGGCTGATCACCGCAGCGAGAACCCCAAGCGCCTGTTCGGGTGCGCGCCGATTCACATGGCCGATGTGAATTGGGCAGTCGCCGAGCTTGAACGGGTGGCCAAGCTGGGAATGACGACCGTGACAATCAATTGCGATACGCGCGACGGCTGGGAACCCTATCGCAGCGCACACTATGACCCATTCTGGGCGCGCGCGGAAGAGATCGGCCTGCCGGTGTCATTGCATATTCTCACCGGCAACGAGCGGGCGTCGTTCACGCTGCATGGCGATGAACGCTCGCAGGGCGTGCGCCGCAGCCTCGGTGTGTTCCACGAGGCGTTTGCGCCACTGGCCAACGAATTCATTTTCGGTGGCATTTTCGACCGCTTCCCCAAGCTCAATATCATGTTGGCCGAGTTCGAGGTTTCGTGGCTGGTCTACTGGATGTTCCGAGTTGAGCAGTTTGAGCGGAGCTTCGGACCCTCAGTTGGGGTGCCGATGCCAAAGCGGCGGGTCCGCGAGTATATGAGTCAGGTCTATCACGGCGTGGTCGACGAGCTCTATCTCGACAAAGTCCTCGATCTCATCGATCCGAAAACCCTGGTCTGGGGTTCGGACTTTCCGCATGCGCGATGCACTTACCCCAACAGCCGCAAGATCGTTCACGATCTCTACGGCCATCACTCGGAAGCGTTCGTCGACGATCTGACGTTCAATAACGCCGCCCTATTGTTCGGCATCGAGGTGCCGTCGACCGGGAGTCGGCCGTAAGAAAAGACGGGACCGAGTATCGAAGGCCCCTCACCCAACCCTCCCCCCAAAGGGGCGAGGGTTGGGTGAGGGGTTTTTTTGTCTTATTCCGCAGCGGCGCGGACGCTTTTGGGTTTGACTCGGTAGAAGCGCTCGGCGTTGGTATGCAGGATCGCCTTGCGGTCGACATCGCGGAGATCCGTGCTTTCGCGAATTTCATCGAGATGGTGCAAGCATTTCTCCGTGTTGACCTCGTGCGGGAAATCCGACGAGAACATGAACGGTGAGTTGCCGAGTGCTTTGATCGCCGGCGCGAGCATGTATTCGTCGCCTTCGACGCCGACGAAGATGCGATCGTCTTTGATCAGCTTGAGCATGTAGTCCTTAACCGACTGCCCCTTCTTGAGCTTAAGCATCTCGCCGCGCCAGTTGAGCGGGATGAAATTCTCATGCGAGGTGTTGAAGCGCTCGATGCAGAACAGCAGCCAGGCGACGCCGCTTTCCAGGAAGCCGATGCGAAGCTCGGGAAACTTGTCGAACACGCCGTTGAACACGAACCCGCCGAGCGCAATGATCATCGCCATCGGATGGCCGATCGCATGGGCCGGCGCGAAGACGTTCATGTCGTCCATGCCGAAACCAACGTGGTTGCCGCCATGGATCGCGAGCGGGCAGCCGAGGCGTTCAGCTTCCGCGTAAATCGGCCAATATTCCTTTGAGCCGAGATGCGCTTTGAGGCCGGTGCCGGCGAGCATAATACCGGTCATGTTGAGTTCAAGAATGCAGCGCCTGAGTTCCTCAATTGCGGCGTCGGGCTCCTGCATCGGGATCAACCCCATGCCTTTGAAGACGGGCGAGCGCTCGACGTAGGTTTCGGCCAACCAGTCGTTGTAAGAGCGTGCGACCGCGATTGCATAGTCGCTGTTGGCGATATGGCCGTAAGTCAACCCGACGGTCGGATAAAGCACCGCGCTTTCGATCCCCGTCGCGTCAATGAATTCCACCCAAGAATCGACCCCTGGCCACTTGCCATCGCCAAACCCGCCCTTGGGAAAAATACCAGTCGGCGTGTGGAGGTGGCCCAATGGCGGGAACCATGGCTGCTTGGCAAACAACGCATGCGCGCTCTTCCAGTCGCGATACATCTTGGGCATTCGTTTGCTCATCTCTTCGGTGTCTTCGAAAACGTGACCATCGGCATCGTAGATTTGGGTGTTACCCATGAGATTTCTCCTCGCTTGAGCTTTTTCTAGTTTCGCACCATTAGGCTGGGTAGCCAACTGGTTAGCCCGGGGAACGCGATAACCAGGGCAATCACCAGGAATTGCAATAGGACGATCGGGAATGCCGCGCGATAGATGTCGATGATACTGAGCTGCGGCCGTACCCCTTTCATCACGAACAGAAGCACACC
>CAUZWH010000329.1:0-4271 GCA_963583675.1 Alphaproteobacteria bacterium | reverse complement strand
GACGAAATCACCCGGCGCCATTCCTTTTCTGCATTTCGACGGCGTTTTCATGGGCGCGTTGCGGAGGGATCTGTCGCAGGCCGACGCACGCTTGCGCTCAAGCCCGACACATATATGAATCGATCAGGTCAAGCGGTCCAGGCCGCGAAAACGTTCTACAAGATTCCTGCTCAAGACATCATCGTTTTTCAGGACGAAATTGACCTCGCTTCCGGAAAAATGAAAATCAAGCGTGGGGGTGGGAGTGCCGGGCACAACGGCTTGCGCAGTATCGATGCTCACATCGGATCTGATTATCGGCGTGTGCGAATCGGCGTCGGGCATCCCGGCGACAAGGATGTTGTAAAGCACCACGTCCTGAACGATTTTGGCAAAGCCGACGATCGTTGGCTCATCCCGCTGCTGGAAGCAATCGCCGAAGCCACTCCGTTCCTGGCGCTCGACGACGATCCTGGCTTCAGCAATAAGGTCGCACTATTGTTGCAACTGGCATCAAGCCCGACGAAAGAAGATCAATCGCGCGGCGGCGAACCCAAACCCTCGTCCTGAGTATCTCGAAGTGACCGCGATAGGTTACGCTCACGCAGTAAGCCACATTGCGGGCTCGTCAAAACCCTACCTACCGTGGTTATTCAAATGTACTGGAGAGTCCATCGCGCTTATTGAACCCCAACCACGGGTGTTATAGTTGAAAGATATCAGCCCCAATGTCGCAGTTTTCAAGGGAGGTTACCATGGGCGAATTCATCACACTAAAGGCTAGCGACGGGCATGAACTCGCAGCTTACGAATCCGTGGCGAGCGGAAATCCTCAGGGGAATTTGGTTCTGATTCAGGAGATATTCGGCGTCAACAACCATGTTCGCAAAGTCTGTGACCAATGGGCCGAATCGGGCTACCACGTCATCGCGCCAGCATTGTTTGACCGCGTTGAGAGGGGCGTTGAAGTCGGCTACGACGAAGCGAGTTTTAACAAAGGGCGTGAAATCCGCGGCGGGCTGTCCGACGAGGATGTGATACTCGACGTAAAAGCAGCCGCAGACTATCTCGGCGCACCCGGTACGGCGGGAATCATCGGCTACTGCTTTGGCGGATTTGTTACCTGGCTCTCATCCTGTCGGCTAGATTTCGCTGCCGCCGCCGGATACTACGGCGGGCGCATCGCGGATTACGCGAGCGAGAACCCCAAATGCCCGACGATGCTCCACTTTGGCGAAAAAGATCACGCCATTCCAATGACCGACGTAGACAAAATAAGAAGCGCGCACCCCGAAGTGCCAATCCACATCTATCCCGCCGGTCACGGGTTTTGCTGTGATGAACGTCCGGATTTTCACCCGGAATCGTGCAACTTGGCAGACCAACGCTCGCTCGATCTATTTCGCGAACATGTAAAACCATAGCCGGATGTGCGAAGGGCGTTGAGCAGGTTCTGTGCTCAACGCAAGGCCGCGGCAATATTTCCACCGTCGACGGTGATCACCGCACCGGTCGTTTTGCGTGCGAGAGCCAGATTGACAAACGCATTTGCAACATCGCTGGCGTTGACCTCGCGTTTGAGCAGATTTCCTTCGCGCATATAGGCTTTCGGAGAAAGGCCACGTGCGTGGGCGCGCTTGGCGATGAATGCATCGTCGAGCATGCCGGTGCGAATACGATCGGCGTTAACCGCATTCGAGCGAATCCCCTCAACGCCATAGTCCAGGGCATACTGGCGCGACAAAAACATCGTCGCAGCTTTGGGCAATCCATAGGGACCGAAATCGGGGCCCGGGTTAACCGCTTGTTTTGACGCATTAAACAGCAGGACGCCGCCGGTTGACTGGGTGCGAAAGATCGCAGTGGCGGCTTGAGCGACGTGCTGATGGGCAAAAAAATTCAGCTCGAAACTGGCGCGAAGAGCCTCGTCCGCGACCTCGCCGATGCGGCCCTGCCAAGCGGCACCGGCATTCGAGACGAGGATATCCAAGCCACCGAAAGTCCGACAAATCTCCGCAAACGCACGGTCGACGCTAAGCCGATCGGTTACATCGCATGTGATTGCGAGGGCGTTAGATCCGATACGATTGGCGACCAATTGTGCTGCATCGCCGTCCTTATCGAGCACTGCGACCTCAGCGCCTTGCGCAGCGAACGCCGCAACCGTTGCTGCGCCAATTCCGCTCCCGCCTCCGGTAACTGCGGCGACATGGCGCGCTAGCGGTGCTTCGGCTCCTGTGCCGAGCTTTGCTTGTTCAAGCGACCAATACTCGATCTCAAACATGTCTGCTTCCGCCACTGGTTGATAACGGCCGATTCCTTCCGCAGCAGTGATCACAGAGATCGTGTTCTCGGCGATATCGGCAGCGATTTTCGCGTCCTTAGCAGACTTTCCGGCTCCAAATAGCCCAAGTCCGGGGACCAGGAGCACGCGCGGCATTGGATCCAGTTCAGTTTTGGATTGGGCGGTCGTGTTGTAGCGCTGAAAATACGCATGGTAATCGTCGACGAACGTCGTGACCGCCGCGCGAGCCGCAGCTGCGAACCCATCAAGATCGCCAACAGCGGATACCGGCACGATCAAAGGCCAGTTCTTGGTCCTTATCGTGTGATCCGGGGTGATCACACCGACCTGGCTGTAGCGCGCAAGGTCTGATCCGTTAACATAAGCGAGGATGATCTCGGACGTTCGAAATTCGAGTATCTGACGGCGCCATAACCCTTCTTCGTCATCGACGATCTGGGCTATCGCACCACGAATGATGGGTGCGACAGACGCGACGTCGGCGACGCGGACGGGTAGGTTCGCTGGCACGAAAGATTTCTGATGGGCGGCTTCGATACGGGATTCAGCTATACTCACGAGCGAGATCATCCGGTCATAGGCTTCGCGGGCATCCGCGCCGTATGAAAAGATTCCATGCTTCAGAAGTATGAGCCCTTCACTGTTCGGATTGTCGGCATGGGTTTTCGCCGCGAGCTTGGCGAGAGCAAAACCGGGCATCACATACGGAACGACCGGCGCCCGCTCGCCGAAAATTTCCACGCAGATCTCAGTCCCATCGGGTTGATCGGTGACGGCCAGGACTGAACTAGAATGGGTGTGATCGACAAATTTAGCCGGCAGAAATGCATGTAGAAAAGTTTCGACGGAAGGATTGGGTGAGTTTGAGTTAAGCAGCTGGCCGCGTTGCGCATTGACCATGTCTTCGTCGCTCAACCGATCGAGCTCGATGAACCTCTTGAGGGGCTCAAGCCTTAGAGCAGGTAGCCCCGCGGGCTCGATATCAACGAGATCCCAGCCGCTACCCTTTACGCAAATAACCTCGCAGTCGTCACCCATAAGATCGGGAAGCGTGGTCTTGACCGAGGTATTGCCGCCGCCATGCAATACCAAGCTGGGATCGCCTCCCAGCAAGCGCGACGTGTAAATTCGGAGTGCGACATCGCTCGTGGCCCCCTCTTTCGCATAGTGGTCCACCATCGATTTCGCATCTTCGTCGTTCCACAACGATTTCACGATCGCATTCTCCCCCGCTCCGGGAATAGGCTGAGCAAACCCGCTTTCGATGCTTCGCAATCGCCTCGATCTGTTACCAATCGCGTTACCAATCGGGCCGGCGTAACGTCGAACGCGAAGTTCGCCGCCTTTGAACCCTCCGGCGTTAGTTGCACTTGGACGACAGATCCGTCGTCACGGCGCCCGGTTATGCGTGTGACCTCACGGGTATCACGTTGCTCAATCGGAATTTCGGCGCCGTTGTCGATACTCCAATCAATCGTCGTGTGCGGAAGCGCGACATAAAACGGAATGCCGTTATCGGCTGCGGCAAGAGCTTTCAAGTATGTGCCGATCTTATTGCAAACATCGCCCGCGGCGGTTGTCCGATCGGTGCCGGTGATGCATAGGTCGACTTCGCCCCGCTGCATCAGATGGCCGCCGGTATTGTCGGCGATCACGGTATGCGGCACGCCGTGCTCGCCAAGCTCCCAGGCCGTCAAGCTCGCGCCTTGGTTGCGCGGACGGGTCTCGTCGACCCAAACATGGACGTTGATCCCCGCATCATGAGCCATATAGATCGGCGCCAACGCAGTGCCCCAATCGACCGTTGCCAGCCAACCCGCGTTACAATGCGTGAGAATATTGATAGCTGCGCCATTCGTCTTTTGGTCGTACGCCGCACGGATAAGCGCCAAGCCATGCCGGCCGATCGCCTCGCAGGTTGCGATGTCATCATCCGAGATCTTGGCTGCCGCGGCATAAGCTGTTGCCACCCGGTGGCTGGCGTCCG
>CAUZWH010000328.1:0-4275 GCA_963583675.1 Alphaproteobacteria bacterium | reverse complement strand
CCTCTTCCTGCATCCGCCGATATCCATCGACAGTTATCGGTTCCTTGTCCATTTACCCGCCTAGATCCAGGGACGCGCCGGCCGCTACTCAAGTCGCAGAGTGCTTACACCGCCGCCAATCCATTAGAATAGGATTGAAGCGGGGCGACCTCAAGCGTGCCGGACTGCAGTGCCTTAATCGCCAAGACGGCGGCGCGAGCACCGGCAATAGTTGTGTAATTCGGGATTCGCTCGATCAGTGCCGAACGCCGCAACTCAAAACTGTCGGCAATCGCTTGCGCGCCTTCGGTTGTGTTGATGATCAGGTCAATATTGCCGTTCCTAATTTGATCGACGATATGCGGCCGTCCCTCGGCAACCTTATTGACAAGCGAGACTTCTAGTCCGCCGGCGTTTAGATGCACTGCAGTGCCACGCGTCGCGATCAGGGAGAACCCGAGCGCCACCAAGTGCCGCGCTGTCTCGGTCGCGGCGGGCTTGTCACTGTCTTTGACCGATAGAAATACGCTGCCTGCTAGCGGCAGAATGACGCCGCTCGCAAGTTGGGATTTAGCAAACGCATGTGCAAAATCGTGATCGAGCCCCATCACCTCTCCGGTCGATTTCATCTCGGGGCCCAAAATGATGTCCACGCCAGGAAAGCGGGCAAATGGGAATACAGCTTCCTTTACGGCGGTGTGCGCCGGCGTCGGGGTGGGTAAATCAAACTGGGCAAGTTTCTCGCCTGCCATGACGCGTGCGGCGATCTTGGCGATAGGTTGACCGATGGCCTTTGCGACAAACGGGACGGTACGACTTGCGCGCGGATTGACTTCGAGCACATAGACCGTGCCATTCTGAATGGCGAACTGCACATTCATCAGGCCGACTACTTGAAGACCCTTTGCCAAAGCGATGGTCTGACGCTCGATCTCGGCGATCATATCCGGCGCGAGCGTGTGCGGCGGCAGCGAACACGCGGAATCGCCAGAATGAATGCCCGCTTCCTCTATGTGCTCGAGGATACCCGCAATAAAAACCGTCTCGCCGTCGGCCACCGCGTCGACATCGATCTCAACCGCATCCCTTAGGTAGCTGTCGAGCAATAAGGGGCTGTCATCGGTGGCTCGAACGATGTTGCTGAAGTAGCGCTTGAGCTCTTCGTTGCTGTGGACGATTTCCATCGCCCGGCCGCCGAGGACGTAGGAGGGCCGAATCACGACAGGAAAACCAATGCGTTCGGCGATGTCCAGCGCCTCAGCCTCGGAAGTTGCGGTGCCGTTGGCGGGCTGCTTTAGGTCGAGGTCCGCTAATAATGTCTGAAACCTTCCACGGTCCTCGGCAAGATCGATGGCGTCGGGCGATGTTCCGAGGATCGGCACGCCGGCCGCGGCCAAGCGCTTTGCCAGCTTTAGAGGCGTCTGGCCGCCAAACTGTACGATGAGCCCGGCCAGGTGACCCGAGGCTCGTTCCACGCGGATGATGTCGAGTAAATTCTCGACCGTTAGCGGTTCGAAGTAGAGCCTGTCTGAGGTCTCATAGTCGGTCGATACGGTTTCAGGGTTGCAGTTGACCATAATGGTCTCGTAGCCGGCTTCTTTGAGGCTGTAGGCGGCATGCACGCAGCAGTAATCGAACTCGATGCCCTGGCCAATGCGATTCGGCCCGCCACCGAGAATGATAATTTTGTTACGATCGCTGGGATTGGCCTCGCACTCCGGATCCCGCGTTCCGTCGCCCTCGTAGGACGAGTACATGTAGGGCGTCAGTGATTCAAACTCGGCGGCGCAGGTATCCACCCGCTTGAATACCGGAAGGGCGCCGAGTGCCTGCCGCCGCTCGGCAACGGTCGCTTCATCGCTGCAGTCGAGTTCGGCGAGTCTGGCGTCGGAGAAGCCCATCTTTTTTAGTGCCAGGAAGTCGGCCAATCCCGATGGCAAGCCATCGCTACGAATCGTGGCCTCAGCATCAACGATAGCACCGATCTGGCGAATGAACCAAGGATCGTAGCGACAGGCAGTATGGATTTCGTCTATCGAAAGGCCGTGTCGAATCGCATCGGCAATCACCAGGACACGGTCTGGCGTCGGTTGTGCAAGTCGGGCACGAATCGCATCGCGCGCAGCTTGCGTAGCGCCGGCTCCGTCCGTGCTGAGGGGGGTGACCTCGTTGAGTCCGGTAAGGCCGGTCTCCATTGAACGCAGCCCTTTTTGCAGGGATTCCGCGAAGTTGCGGCCGATCGCCATGGCCTCGCCGACCGATTTCATCGAGGTCGTCAGCAGGGCCTTGGTATCGGGGAACTTCTCGAACGTGAAGCGTGGTATTTTGGTGACGACGTAGTCGATCGTGGGTTCGAACGCGGCCGGCGTAACGCCAGTGATGTCATTGTCGAGTTCGTCAAGGGTGTAGCCAACCGCCAACCGCGCAGCGACCTTAGCGATTGGAAAACCGGTTGCCTTCGATGCCAGTGCCGAAGAACGCGAAACTCGCGGATTCATTTCGATGACCACCAAACGCCCGCTCGCCGGTTCGACTGCGAATTGGACGTTTGCGCCGCCGGTTTCGACACCGATCTTGCGCAGCACGGTGATCGAAGCGTTGCGTATCACCTGATATTCTTTGTCGGTCAACGTCAAAGCAGGTGCGACGGTTATTGAGTCACCCGTGTGAATGCCCATCGGATCGACATTTTCGATCGAGCAAACAATGATGCAGTTGTCCGCCTTATCGCGGACCACCTCCATCTCGAATTCCTTCCAGCCCAGAAGCGACTCTTCGATCAACACCGTGCTAACCGGGGACGTGTCGAGGCCGACAGTAACGATAAGGTCGAATTCTTCGCGGTTGTAAGCGATTCCGCCGCCGGAGCCGCCAAGCGTAAATGAGGGGCGGATAATCGCAGGTAGACCGGTTTCTTCGAGCGCTTCGCGCGCATGTTTGATATTGTTGACCATGCGCCCACGCGCGCACTCGAGGCCGGCTTCGAACATCGTCTCACGAAATAGATCGCGATCTTCGGCGCGTTGGATCGTCTCCAGCGAGGCGCCGATGAGCTCGACCCCGAACTTTGACAAGACCCCATCTTCGGCCAGTTTTGTGGCCACGTTCAGCGCGGTCTGGCCACCCATAGTCGATAACAGCGCATCAGGCTTTTCGCGTTCGATTATCTTGGCGACGATTTCCGGCGTTATTGGCTCAATGTAGGTTGCGTCAGCGAGGTCGGGATCGGTCATGATCGTGGCCGGGTTCGAATTGATCAGGACAATCCGGTAGCCCTCGGCACGTAACGTCTGGCACGCCTGGGTTCCAGAGTAGTCGAACTCGCAGGCTTGGCCGATGACGATCGGACCGGCGCCGATAATCAGTATCGTTTCAATATCGGTTCGTCGCGGCATCTCAGCCTGCCGCCGTCGCTTGCGTCATCCGCGTGGTAAAACGTTCGAACAAATATGCTGAATCTTGTGGTCCGGGCGATGCTTCGGGATGGTACTGCACACCGAAAACCGGCTTGTCGTCGATTGCAAGGCCTTCGAGCGACCCGTCGAACAAGGAGATGTGGGTCGCCCGCACACCAGTCGGCAGCGTCTTGGCATCAACTTCGAAGCCGTGGTTCTGGCTGGTTATCTCGACCTTGCCGGTGGCGAGGTCTTTAACCGGGTGATTGGCGCCGCGATGGCCGCGGAACATCTTTCTGGTCTTGGCACCGAGCGCGATCGCGAGCATTTGGAATCCAAGGCAAATACCAAACACGGGAACCCCGGCGGCAATCACTTGCTTGATCATCGGAACGGCATACACGCCGGTCGCCGCCGGATCTCCCGGACCGTTCGACAAGAAAACACCGTCGGGGTGATGGTGTAGGATTTCATCCGCGGTGGTATTCGCAGGAACGACTGTAACCGCGCAGCTGCTTGCCGCCAGGCTGCGCAAGATGTTGTGTTTGGCGCCAAAATCCACCGCGATCACGTTGAAACGCGGTTCCTCAAGAGTGGCGTATCCGCCCTTTGGCGACCAGAGCGATTGGGTCCAGATATGGGTTTCGCGGCAAGATACCTGCTTGGCAAGGTCCATGCCCTCGAGACCCGGCCACGTCTGCGCTTGATCCAAAAGATCGTCGAGCCCGAAAGTCCCGGCTGAATCGCTGTGGGATAGCGTCCCCGTCTGCGGCCCGCCACTGCGGATCAGGCGTGTCAATCGGCGACAGTCGACCTCTGTGATTCCAGGCACCGAGTGCCGCTCGAGCCACGAGGCGAACGGCGTCGTACTGCGAAAATTCGACGGCTCGGTGATCGCCGT
>CAUZWH010000327.1:0-4293 GCA_963583675.1 Alphaproteobacteria bacterium | reverse complement strand
GCGGTCATAGACATAACCGGAGGTCATAAACATGGCCTCGGAAGTTTCCCCATGTTGGGAGCGCACCGTTCCGCCGTGTACGAGCTGCGTGTTCATGCGCCAATTGGCGCTACCGCTATTTGCTTTGTTATCCGTAGTTGTCGACATGTCGTTCTCCGCCAACAAAAAAACCCCGGCTTCGGCCGGGGTCATGGACTCCGACCTTTTAGCGTTTTGTTTTGCGTGGTCGCAAGCCGGTCGGCCCAAATCACCACGTAGCAAACAAATGTGTAAATCGCAGAGGTAGTCGCGGTCAAGTAACTATTGGCACCATCAGGCGGCGCCGGTTGTAGCGCCTCAGTCGGAAACGCTGCAGCTACCGCCGCCGAGTACGCAAAATTTTGCGCAGTGGGGGTGATTGAGCTTCACAGCTGTGGCGGCATCGGCGAGCGTACGTCCCATCTCAAATTGCCGATCGTAGGGCAGCAGCGTGCAGGGCAGAACCGTCGGCACGCCGACGTTCTTGCGCTTTACGACCATCCGCGACGAGGCGCACATGATGCTTGCAGGATTGATACCCAGGATATCCCAACATGCTTCGGTAATCTCGGGAACGTCAGCGCGTTCGTCCATTTCCGGTAACAGCATAAGTTCGGCGTGATCGCTGACATTGAGACCAACGCCCAAGGTTGCAAACAGCGTCGCATAACCCTCGCGTAGCGAAATATCCGGTTCGTTCCAATAAGTTCGCCCTGCCACATTCAGCGCAAATCCGTTGTCGCTCAGCCACCGGATCCCATTGATGGTCGGTTCCCAGCTATGCTGCCCCCGCTCGATTTCGTGGCATGCTTGCGTGTAGTGATCGAGCGAAACGCGGATCGTCAGGCGCTCGCCTAGCCGTCGATTGAGGTCGTTCAGGGGATCGGCCAACTTCATCATTGGCCGCATCGCATTGGTTAATACGAGCACCTTGAAGCCACGGTTTAGAGAAAGTTCGATAATCCCAATAATCTCAGGATTCATGAAGGGTTCGCCACCGGTCAATCCGATTTCGCGGACCGGCCAACCATCGTCAACTACTTCATCGAGGTAGGCTCGCACCTCGTCCGTTGAAAGGTAGGCGAGTTGATCGTTGGTCGGACTGGATTCGATGTAGCAATTGGCACAAGTGAGGTTGCACAAAGTACCCGTGTTGAACCACAGCGTGTCCAACCGCTGCAGGGCGACGGATGCGCGTCGCTCGCCTTTTGCAGTGATCTCCGGGTCGACAAATTTAGTCGGATCCAGGATATCTATTTCGGATTCAACAGCGTTGCTACACATACATCATACTCGCCGCCAATGTTCGGCAGCCCCTTTGATCGGCGGTGTTTGGGGGTCTCGTATAGGCGCGGCACGGTGGCGGTTGATTGCTGCGGTGTCAACCTGACCAACACCTTGATCAAGCAAAGGTGAACCCACTTATCCATGATGTTGTGCCGACTTTCGCGACGTTGCGCGACCCATGCGAAACGGTCAAACTCAGGTGTGAGCGGGCGTAGCTCAATGGCAGAGCAGAAGCTTCCCAAGCTTACGACGAGGGTTCGATTCCCTTCGCCCGCTCCATGATTCTGCGCACCTCCAATGCGTATCCTTCATATCTCTTGTGAGACGCCATGGCGCTTCCCGATCTCAAGTTCGATGGAACCCACGACCATCCCTGCAACGTAATTCTTGCCCACGGTGCCGGGCAACCGATGGACAGTCCGTTCATGAACGCTTTCGCCGAAGGCTTGGCCGATCGCGGCCTTCGGGTGGCGCGCTTCGAGTTTCCCTACATGGCGGCGCGCCGGACCGAGGGCGTAAAGAAGGGACCGGATCGGCCCAACATCTTGCTCGATACCTGGAAGGACGTGATCCGAAGCCTCGGCGGTGGCGAGAAGATCGTCATCGGTGGCAAATCGATGGGCGGGCGCATTGCCAGCATGGTCGCCGATGAAGTGGGTGCGTGCGGCCTGGTATGTCTGGGCTATCCGTTCCACGCGCTGGGCAAGCCGGACAAGCCCCGCATCGCGCACCTCGAAACGATCAAGACACCGACTCTGATCGTACAAGGCACTCGCGACACCATGGGTAAACCTGAGGAGGTCGCGCGTTACAAGCTGAGTGAGGCGATCGAGGTTTGCTGGATGGACGATGGCGATCATAGCTTCAAGCCACGCAAGAGCTCGGGTCGGACCGAAGCACAGGCTTGGCAACAGGGGGGCGACGCTGTCGCTGCCTTTATCGCGAAGCTCAATCCCGACCTCGGGCTTGGCTAACTCGATTTTAACCCGCACACGCAACACGACAAGTTGAACTGACAATTTCTCGCTAAACTGGTCGGGTATGTCTGTATTAGGGCGGGTAGTGACCCTCCCCCTCGCCATGTTTGCCCGAAAATATGTGTTAGGAGTCGCAATATCAGCCGTTTGGGGCAGCTAGTAGCATGGCCGACAATAAATAAAGCGGGGCGCATATGTTAGGCACGGCCGATTACGGCGACTACGTCCGATACCTGCGCGATTCAACTGTCGTATTGCGCAAACTGGCGGCGCGCGAGCAAGTTGAGGATAAGGAACTCATCGAGATTGCAGATCATCTCGCCGGGCTCGCCGATGCGCTATCGATGAGAGACCCATCAACCGACCCTCGAAAAATATAACCACGCCGGATTAGGCGACGCCTGAGACTCAAATCTGTGAGCCTACGACTTGCTGTGGTTTATGGCCGGCAAGCTGAAACGCCTTAAGCCGTCACCTTATCCAAATCTTCGATAAGTTCGGCCCTTGGCAGGAACAGACGAACCTCGGATCCCCTCCCGATATGACTCTTGACTTCGACGGCACCGCCTGATTATTCAACGAAGCCATAAACCATGCTGAGCCCGAGGCCGGTACCCTTGCCGATCTCTTTGGTCGTGAAGAAGGGCTCGAACGCGCGCTCGATCACTTCTGGCGCCATGCCACTCCCGGTATCGCTGACGGCGATGACGACATAGTCCCCGGGCCGCAGTTTGGACCTATTCACCGGCCGCTCCTTTACTTCTGTGATGTTCCACGCCGCCACGTCGATACTGCCGCCGTTTGGCATTGCATCACGCGCATTGATTACGATGTTGAGGAGTGCGAGCTCTATTTGTATGGGATCGACGTGTATCTGCCACAGCTCGTTCGGGCACGAGATCTTGACCGTAATCTCTTTGCTGATCGTGCCGCTCAGCAATTCCTTGACGCTGAGAATAAGCTCATTGAGGTCCACGTTGGATGGATGCAGTGGTTGCTTTCGAGAAAATGCGAGGAGGTGTCTTGTTAGACTCGCGCCGCGTGATACAGCGCGTTGCGCACGATCAATAAGGGTTGTGTGTTCGTCCTTATGGGCCTGGCGCATTAGATCGAGATTGCCGGCAACAACCATCAGCAAATTGTTAAATTCGTGTGCCGTGCCACCTGTAAGCTGTCCAACCGCCTCCATCTTCTAAGCCTGCCTCAACTCAGTTTCAGCCTTTTTACGATCGCTGATGTCGCGCACCGTACAAAGGTAGAAAATTCGTTCAGTGGTTCGCCGCTCAAGCGGATTTCGCGACAAGGTGAGCGCGGATCGAGCAACTGCGATCTCCATCGCGAACGTCTTCGCGTCTATTCGTCGTCCAATGATTTCACTCGGCGCAGCGACTGCGCCTAGCGCGAGTTGGGCTTCCAAGAATTCGACCGCTGCATTTTGGTACTGACCGTCGCCAAATAGTGCGCCGGCGTCCCGTCCGATCAGTTCGTTTTCCGTCGCGCCAAAGATCGCGGCACCAGCAGGATTAACCCATTGAATACGTCCTTTTGCATCAATCGATAAAAACCCGTCGAAACTCTGATCGAGCAGGGTGCGCATCGTCGCCGGCCGATGCAGGGCTGCCATATCCTGCTTAAATATCTGTCGTGCTTGGATATTGATCTTTCCGACTAGGCCGCTGCCGTATGACAAAAAAGCCACCAACATCATGGGTGCGGTATCGATAAGCACCGGAAATTGGACTTGCACGGCGAGCGCCACCAAACGAATGCCGAGCACTGCAGAGGTTGTGGTGAGGGCGCCGCTGCGCCAATCCACGCGGACCAACCACGGACCAACCACGGACCAAGCAGTAGCGCCATCAGAAATGCGATTATAGCGATGGGCACGATACCGCTTCGCTTGAGGGCTCGTCCTTGCACGATCGCTTCATAAGCGAGCGCTTCAACCAAAACGCCGGGCAGGGCCTTATGGATTGGAACTGCGATTTGATCGCCGAACTCGATCGCCGTC
>CAUZWH010000326.1:0-4300 GCA_963583675.1 Alphaproteobacteria bacterium | reverse complement strand
AAGCGAACAAAATCAAGATCTTACGTAAACATCAGGGGGTCAGAGCGGCCAACCCACATTGCAAGTGGCGCGTGAACGACTGTGGCCTATCGCTGATTTGATGGGCCGCCAAAGGATTGCCACGCCCCAAGACTGAACGCCTTTGATGAACGATGGCACATGAAACCACATACGAGGTGCACACACCCGCCGATGGGCGCTGGCTCTTGGATACACGCTTCAAGAAAAGTCAGCGCGAGCGTGCCATTGACGAAGGCAAGAAGCTTGCCAAACAGCCCGGAATTGAAGCGGCCAAGGTCCTCCGAGAGATTTACGACGACGATGATAAGCTCATTAAGGAAACCACGGTCTACAATAGTCAAAAGAAGGAAGCCGAGGGCAATTCAGGGTTCGTGGACCTCCCTGCTCCGTCCTATAACGTCCCCGGTTTCGAAGATCTCGAAGCGCAGCAAGAATTCAAGGAACAAGATGAAGAGGAAGATTACGATGAAGGCGGCGGGCGCGGTACCAGCGCATTTGGTAAACGCAAGCGCGGTGCTGGCGCCGATCAATCTGGACACGGCGCGGGCAATCCGCCCCTGGCGCGACGGCCTCCGGCAGCCTGAGCTCTTGCTGGTCTACAAGATGTTAATCATCGGGGTGGTTAGCTTTGCATTTGCGGCGTTCACTACCCTCATCTTTATTTCGAACTTTTCATAGGCGAGCTATGACGACGGGTCGCAGTAGCAGCTCGAAAAGCTCCGTCGTGCACGGTTGACGGAGGCAGCGTAACCGTGGGCGGCGAAACCATCATGTGGGTCGTATTCGGCGTGTCTTTTGTCGGATGTGCGGTGATACTTAGCTCGGTCTCCATCAAGCCCAAGGATTTCGAATTCCTGCGTGGCGCGCCAGATGTTCAGGCGCCAGTAGCGAAGCCCGCGGCGGCCAAGAAAGAGAAGACCCTCGCCGAGAACCTGGATGAAGCGCTCACCGAGGACGGGGAGGAAGAAAAAGAGGCACCGGCCGAAGATACGGTGTTCAAGGAATCGGTCGTGAAAATGATGACCTTCCTCGAGACCAGTCTTGCCTCGCTGGCGACCAAGGAGTTCAAGTTCGACAGCCTCAATAAATTCGGTTGTCACTTGTTCCTCGCCGGTGCTGCTGAAGGCGTATCACGCACGGCAGGGCTTAGCCACGATCAGTTCGTCGATATGCTCGGTAAAGCGGTTGAATTGCTTGGTTCCAACGCTGAAATGGCCAAGAAATTTAGCGAAAAATACGAAGAATACCTCCTCGAGCCCAAATATGCTGAGATGTTCCGCTCCGGCAGCGATGCGATTGAAGAGTTTCTCACAGGCAGCGGTAAAGACGTATCCGGTGCTCTCGCCGACGCGCTTGAACAATGGAACAAGCCGGCCGCCGAATCGGTGGAAAAAGACAAGCTCGTAACTGTCCTGTTCACCGATCTGGTCGGGTCAACCAAGATGACCCAGGAACTTGGCGACGCCGGAGCTCAAGAGATCTTGCGCAAGCACAATGAGATAGTTCGCAACGGGCTCGCAAAGTTCCAGGGCGTCGAGGTGAAGCACACCGGCGACGGAATCATGGCTCGTTTTTCGGTGACCTCGAACGGGGTTGAAGCCGGGATCTGGATGCAGGAAGCGGTTGTCGCGAACAACGAGGCAACGCTCGACCGTGCCGTCAATATCCGCATCGGCATTAATACCGGGGAGCCCATCCAGGAAGATGGCGACATTTTTGGGACCACTGTCCAGCTTGCCGCGCGTATCTGCGACAAGGGCAAGAGCGGCCACGTAATGACGTCAAATGTGGTTCGCGAATTGTGCGCCGGCCGGCAAATTCGGTTCGAGGATTGTGGTTCGTTTGACCTCAAGGGTGTCGAAGGCCAGGTGAATCTCTACTTCGCGTTCCCAAGTTAACGACGTCGCTGCCGCGTCGGCGCAAGCTCCTTAGCGCACGGTTTCGCGCTCACGATGGCACGTCTTTTCTGCTAGCCTCGCCGATATCGCGTCCTAGGAGAACCCAATCATGAACGTCGCCGCCAGCCTTGCAGACATCTCTCCGAACAATCTTGAAGCCTACTGGATGCCGTTTACGGCCAATCGCCAGTTTAAGGCGGCGCCGCGCCTGTTCGTTTCAGCCAAGGGCATGTTTTACAAAACACGAGAAGGCCAAGACATGCTCGACGCTGCCGCCGGCCTCTGGTGTGTTAATGCCGGCCATTGCCGCGAGGAGATCGTCAGCGCGGTTCAGGCGCAAGTCGCGACGATGGACTATGCACCTGCTTTTCAGATGGGTCACCCGGCGGCGTTCGAACTCGCGTCCCGCGTTTCGGCGATCGCGCCGGGCGATATGGATCATGTGTTTTTCACCAATTCCGGTTCCGAAGCCGTCGACACCGCATTGAAGATCGCGCTCGGCTACCATCAGGCGAATGGCCAGGCCGGCCGCTATCGATTGATCGGGCGGGAACGCGGGTATCACGGGGTGGGTTTCGGCGGCTTGTCGGTAGGCGGCATCGTCGCCAACCGGAAATCGTTCGGCCCGCTTCTCAATGGCACCGATCATATTGCCCATACCCATAACCTCGACGAGAATGCCTTCAGCAGAGGGCAACCCGAATGGGGCGCGCATCTGGCCGACGATTTGGAGCGAGTCGTCGGGTTGCATGGTGCGGCCACGATCGCTGCCGTAATCGTCGAACCGATGGCTGGTTCAACCGGCGTGTTGGTGCCGCCAAAGGGATATCTCGGCCGCCTGCGGAAGATCTGCGACAAGCACGGAATCCTGTTGATCTTTGATGAGGTCATCACCGGGTTCGGCCGTCTTGGCGAGAGTTTTGCTGCCGGGAAGTTCGATGTGCTTCCCGACCTGATTACCTGTGCCAAGGGGATTACGAACGGGACGGTGCCGATGGGTGCCGTGATCGCCCGCAAGCACGTTTACGACGCATTCATGGAAGCCGCCGACGGCGACAACACGATCGAATTGTTCCACGGCTATACCTATTCCGGTCATCCTCTCGCCTGTGCCGCGGGGCTGGCAGCCCTCAATCTCTACCGCGATGAGGGCCTGTTCGAACGCGCCGAATCGCTATCGGGTTATTTCGAAGACGCCGTGCATGGGCTGAAGAGTTCGCCGCGGGTGATCGACGTTCGCAATATCGGCCTGGTTGCGGGTATCGAATTGGAACCGCGCGAGGGCAAGCCCACCGCACGTGCGTTTGACGCGTTCCTTGAACTATATGAACGCGGGATTCTCGTGCGTACTACGGGTGACACCATCGCTCTTTCGCCGCCCTTAATCGTCGAAAAGGCCCAGATCGATCGCATCGTCGAGACCATCGACGAGGTGCTGAAGGTCATTGACTGAACTGACTGAATTGACTGAAGCGATGGCGCAATCATGTTGATTGGCGTTCCCAAAGAGATCAAGGGCCAGGAGCATCGGGTCGGTATGACGCCGACCAGCGTTCGTGAAGTCGCGCACCACGGACACTCGGTGATCGTCGAAGCCGACATGGCGTTGCCGATTGGTTTTAGCGATGACGATTATCGGCGCGCGGGCGCGGAAGTCGTCGATAGCGCCGCTGAGATCTGGGCGCGGGCCGAGATGATCGTCAAAGTGAAAGAGCCGCAGGCGGCCGAGTATCCGCTTATGCGGTCTGGCCAGATCCTGTTCACCTATCTTCATCTCGCGCCCGACCTTCAACAAACCCGTGCCCTCATCGATTCGGGCGTCGTCGCGATTGCCTACGAGACCGTCACCGCCGCCGGCGGGCTGTCTGCCTTTGCTATCGCCGATGAGCGAGGTTGCAGGCCGCATGTCGATTCAAGTCGGTGCGCATTGTTTGGAAATGAACCAGGGCGGCCGCGGTATGCTGCTGGGCGGCGTTCCCGGCGTACCGGCGGCCCGGGTCGTTGTCCTCGGCGGCGGCATCGTCGGCACCAACGCGGCGCGGATGGCGATGGGACTGGAGGCGAGCGTCACCGTCGTCGACAAGTCCTTGCCGCGGCTATACGACCTCGACCTACAGTTCGGCCCCATGCTTAATACGATCTTTGCGACGGTCGATTCGATCGAAGAACAGGTGTTGAACGCCGATCTTGTTGTCGGCGCCGTCCTAGTTCCCGGTGCGGCGGCGCCGAGATTGGTAACCCGTGACATGGTAAGCGCGATGAAGCGCGGCTCTGTCATGGTCGATGTATCGATCGACCAGGGTGGCTGTTTCGAGACCAGCAAGCCCACCAGTCACGCCAAGCCGACTTATGTGGTTGACGAGGTCGTCCACTATTGCGTT
>CAUZWH010000325.1:0-4301 GCA_963583675.1 Alphaproteobacteria bacterium | reverse complement strand
ATCAAACGCTAACCCTAATGTCTTGAAGGCTGGGTTTTTTTGAAAGTCATGTTTAGTTTGAAGTGATAAATCATTTGTCGGTCGAGGTCTTGGACTGGCTATTTTATCGAGAAAACCAATAATTTCTTTGTTTGCTTTAGCTGTATTTTCGGGAGAAAAATCATAGACCCACACAAGTGTTGGAAAAAGTTCGGCAATGTTCTTGCTAGAAAAATATTTATCAATGGACATTTCAACCTCGGTAACGACTGGAACTAAAATTCAAACTACTAACGCATTGTACAGTCAATAGTTACAAACCTCCCGTACCAAATCCGCTATCAGTTTTTTAGTGTCTGACATCAGCGCCTATGGGACAGATTGAGGTGATTTCATAAGGGAGAATTTCCGGTTCATCGTCGTGACCGAAGGGAACGAAGATGAGACAGAAATCGAAGAGTTGGAGAGACGCTGCCGAGCGGACGGTGCGGGATATTCGCCGCAAGACCCGCAAGCAGTATTCAGCCGACGAGAAGATGGTGAGGACAGCACCGAGCGTCACTTCCGTACGGTAGTTGAGACGGGGTTATTGGGTCAGATCGAGATCAACAAGGTCGAGGCCGCTTCGCGCAGCGTCTTCGTCGCAGGATGGCGTCCGTTCATCGGGTGGTCGTGCGGAGCTGCGATGGTGTACTCGTATGTCGCGCAGCCGATTTTAGCGTTCGCGCTCGCACAGAGCGGGCACCTGGTTGACCTGCCTCGCGTTGAGCTAGGCGAAATGATGCCCGTACTTCTGGGCATGCTTGGCCTTGGCGGCATGAGGTCGTTCGAGAAGCTCAAGGGTGTCTCTAAGTGAACCTCACCAAGCTAGAAGACCAGCTCATCCTCCACGAAGGTATGCGCCTCAATATATATAAAGACACGGTCGGCATATGGACGATAGGCGTCGGCCGCAATCTTGAGTACGTCGGTCTCTGCACCGAGGCCGAGGCGAGATATTTGCTTCGGTCGGACGTGCTCGCAATCCGAGGTGGGCTTGAGCGGTCGATACCCTGGGCCTGGGTTGGTGATCTCAACGAGGTGCGTCAGCGCGTCTTGCTGGACATGGCCTTCAACATGGGTGTGTCCGGGCTGATGAAGTTTGAGAAGACGTTGCAGCACATTGCCGATGGACGATACGAGGCGGCCTCACAGGAAATGCTGCGCTCGAGGTGGGCTTACCAAGTCGGGCAGCGGGCGATGACACTGTCGAAGATGATGGCAACGGGGCACGATGACTAAACCAAAGCGCGAGCGCGTAGAGAACCGTCGCAACAAGCGGTTGGAGGATAAGCTCGTTGAGCTGATGCACGATGGGCTATCGTTCTCGCAGGCGTGTCGTGCCTGCCGCACGCCGAGAGAGACGGTGACCTACTGGCGCGATCAAGACGCGGAGTTGGACGAGCGTTTTCGCAATGCGACCACACTCGGTATGTCACGTTTGAACGATGACGTGCTGGAGAGATACCAAGCAGTCATCGACGGTGACAACTCGTGGTCGAAGGAACAGGTCGCGGCCATGCGCGACTACAGCCAGCACGTCCGCTGGCTGAGCAGCAAGCTCTACCCGAAGCAGTATGGCGAGAAGGGAATGGCTCAGGTTGGAAAGCAGCAGGACGGATCGATCACGCTGACCTGGATGACCAACGGCAGCGGTGGCGAGGCGCAGGCTTTACCCGACGACGGGTTGTTGATAGAGGGAGAGGCCGAGTAAGCTTGTAGCGTGCCTCGCTACAAGTTGGTGGACAAATGGTGGACACTGGCACGACATAAGTGAGATATCGTGGCTGCACTCGCTGCGAAGAAAGTAAGGAAAGCTGCCGTTTTTGTGGTGGGTGGAAGTGAGTGAAGCAGAAAGATAGTGCCCAAAGGGGCGAGGGCTCTTGCGGTGCGCGCGATAGGCTCCCTGGCCCCTTTGGGGAGAGGGCGGGGGTGAGGGGTCGCTAGGCTGGTTCGGATAGCGCCGCAACTTCGCGGACGATTTGTTCTTGTCGTGCGACCGCATCGCTCACGTTGTTGCGCTCGATGATGTCGGCAACCTTAAGGGAAACCTCCCACAGAAGCCTGTCGTCATCCGCACCGGGCCGTTGTGGAATTCTAATGACGCTATCGTTGCCATAGGTCGGAATTGCGCCACCGTCGGGCAACGCGCGCACGCAGCGGGGCTCTTCGCCATCGCCGACCGCCTGCTGACCTTCGCGGATCATGCGCCGCATCATGGCGATGCCGCGATCAGAACCCTGCAAATGCTCAAGCGCGTGTAAGGCAATTGGGCGCTGTGAAACCTGAGCGTCGTAGTCGCCGGGAATACGTTGGCGTTCCTCATACGGGCGCTCGCCGGTTTGGCCGATCAGATCAACGCGATCTTTGCCGATCTGTTCCTGACTGCCGATTCCGTTAGGGTCGGTTTGCTCGTTGAATAAGCGAAATCCGATCGCGAGACAACTGTCGTCATCAACCGGCACGCACCAACGTATCATGCTGCCACGCGTGAAATGCTTTTCGGCGTATCCGCCTTCCCAAATAAACGCGGCGCGCAAGATATTCGGCAGCACAACATCGTTCATCCTGACCCAGATGTTATCGCCGACGCGGCGAGGTGTGATGTAGTACATGCCGACATCGGATTCGTAGAACTCCAACATCGGGAGGTCGCCGAACGAATCCGAAAACTGGGTGCCGGCGATACGCGTGTGGAGGAAAACCCCATGGATTGGGTCCATGATGTTTTCGAAGACCTGGATCCAATTGCAGGGCGTGAAAATTGAGTAAGGCACCAATTCCTGGTCTGGCAGCGCCATCACGTCATATATCGGAAATTCGGGCTTGTGCTCCGGCGGTCCCATATAGGCAAAAATCAAGCCCCGGTATTCCTGCACTGGGTAGGCGCCGTGGCACACCCGATCCTTCAAGTTACTGCCTGGGTCGTTCGGTGTTTCGAGGATGGTCCCGGCGACGTCATAGAGCCAGCCGTGATAGCAGCAGCGGATACCGCGCTCCTCAACCGAACCAAATTCAAGCGACGTGCCGCGGTGACTACAATGGGGCTCAAGGCAACCGATGCGGCCGGCACCGTCCCGGAACAACACCAGGTCTTCGCCCATGATGCGGATCTTCAGGGGTAGTTCGCCGACCTCGTTTGTCATGGCTATCGGTTGCCAGAAGCGACGTAGGTATTCTCCGCCGGGCGTGTCGGGCCCCGCGTGGGTTAGTGCTGCGTCTTCCTTCGGGACGCGCCGGCGATGGTATTGGCTGTAGGGTTCTTTCAGGCTGTTCGGCCGATCCATTGCGACATCGTTCACGGTGCATCCCTCCACAGCGTTGCACCGCCAATATTATCACAACGCGCGACGATTATTCGGACGCGTCGAGACTCTGAGGCCTAGGCGGACGAGCGCTGCGCCACTTCGCGCTCGATTTCTTCCTTGGCGGCCAACGCCGCGGCACCGATTAGGTTGGCGACAAACGGCAGATTCGAACGTTTTGCCTCTTGTTCGAGATAGGCAAGGCATTCGCGAATCGCATTGGCGGCATCGCGCTTTGCCCGAAGTTGGCGAATCGCACCGTTGAGGATGATAGTTTGTCCCATTATGCGGCCCTCCTGATTGGTATGAGTTCACGGGCATCAAGTACCGGATGTCGAATGCCCGTTTTACGACGCAGGATCTGTAACGCTTCGAAAGACACCACGGTTTGCTCGCCCGCGATGTGGTAGTCGCCAAAACTTAGGGGGCGGCCGAGGCGCCTTAGCTTCCAGCCGGTAAGTGAAAGCAGCCGCTCAAGACGCTGATCAGAAACTGACACCATCGAGTTCAGGTCCATCGCCAAGGCGAATTCCATGATGCCGCAAAAGAGCGTTCCTGCGACCTTGCGGCAGCCGCCAAGGGAGGCCACTTTCTCTTGGCGGTGATCAATCGCGAGCCGGCTGGTTCCCAGATCCGATCGTCGCGAGGGAGCTCACCAATTGATCTCGTTCGAGTCCGCCAACGCTGGGAATATCCCAACCCAAACGCTCGATGAAGACGTGATGTCGGAGGCGGTGCATTGATTCAAGGCAGCCCGGGAATCTGTCCGCGGACTCCAGCGTCATTACCTCAATCATCGCCGCAACTCCTCCCGATTTCGACGATCGGAATTACAGCGGCCCGAGACGTATTCGTGACGCTGTAAATACTTACAGAAAAGTTTTTATGAGGCGTATTTTACTCTTTTAGATAGAAAGAGTAAGTGCTAAAAATTCTTATTAGTAGTCCATCAGTCCCAACATGATCTCTTGAACGACT
>CAUZWH010000324.1:0-4302 GCA_963583675.1 Alphaproteobacteria bacterium | reverse complement strand
GCACTTGTTTTCTAAAATGCGTTTTGCCGCCGCGCAACTCGAGGCGATGGCTACGGATGATTTGTGGCTCAGGCTCGCCGGCAATGCGAACCGGATGGCTGCGCGTCTGGCAGCGGGACTGACGGAGATTCCCGGGGTTTCGCTCGCCTATCCGCGCCAGGCCAACGAGCTCTTCATCGTGCTGGGTGAGAAACTTGCGCAACGCATTGAACAGGCAGATGTCGGCGCCCATCGCTGGAACACGGGCGCGCCGGTGATCATGCGTTTGGTATGCGCGTTCAACACGCCGCAAGCCGACGTCAATGGGTTCGTTCAGATGGTGCGCGATTTTGCCGCGGGCGAAAACGCGCCGCACAATGATGAGACTTGTTAGCCTTGATTGAAGCGTCCATCCTGGCTATGACCATGGCGCCGCTGCGGTCCCCATCGTCTAGTGGCCTAGGACATCGGCCTCTCACGCCGAAAACGGGGGTTCAAGTCCCCCTGGGGACGCCATCGTTATTGTTGCCCGCAGGGCGCGGTAGTTGATGCGTGGCTCTCTCGGGTGACTTCAGAATTGGGCCAAGCACACGGTTAGACCGCTGAACGACGGGCCCATTTTCGCTCCTTTCCGAGCGATCAGTAACGAACAGTACGTTTGCGCCGAACGGTTTTCGCTTCACCGGCTGCAAGAGATGCGGCCTCTTTTTCAGCTGTTTCCTTTTCCGCCGCTTCTTTTGCGAGGCGTAGGGCACGCAGGCGGCCGGTCTTCTCGGATTCGACTATGCGGGCCTGCTCGACTTCCTTGACGGCAGCGGCCGCATCTTGCTTTGTCTTGGCACGCAACTCGTCGGCTTTACGGCGAGCCGCTTCATCCCGTGCGCCTTTTGGATTTGCCATTATGCGTGCTTTCCTTGGCCCTAGCTAAGGTCGGCTTAGGGGACCGCGCTTCGCCATTTCGGGGTTACGATGTCCTCGGTGGGCCCTCAAGAATCCGAGAGGTAAAAATAGATATTCGTCGGTACATCAATATATTTCAAGTCTGAGAAATATCATGTTCATGTTGCAAAAAGAAGTTACGCGCTGTTCCTCCTGTTAATTATCAGATAATACTAGCATCGAAGATATTTCAGCATATTTTGGCTTTTACATAATTTTCTTCTAACGCACGATGGCGGGTAAGGACTGTGTTTCGGTTCATGCGCCGACGCTCAGCACAATGTCCAACCTCGAACTTTTCGATGATCGCTCTAGTTAACTTTGATGAGCAGGGGTGGCGCTTGCCAATGGCAAATCCCCATCCCTGACCTCAAAGCCAAATCGGCCGGCTACAGCGCCAGAAAAAAACCTCTGCCGTCGCCTTGCGGCGGCTATGGCGTTTCCGTGTTTTGTCGAAGCGTCGCGCAGGTCGGTATCAATCGAGTCGTCAGCCGAACCGGGTCTCACGCCGCTAACCGCGGTCATGACGTTGGTGCCATTGTTGACGACAACCGGAGTACATGTTGATGGAGACCACGGCCGCAATCGTTGGAGATACTGAAGAACGGGCGCCGGAGGGGCCCGATGGTCCGCTGATCGACTTAACGCAGGAGAATTTCAAACGTTTCCTGAAGCAGGCCAAGAGCCGAGGGTATGTCACCGACGATGAACTAAACCGAGTATTGCCACCCGATCGAGCATCGTCGGAGCAAATTGAAGATGCGATGTCACTGTTGTCCGAGATGGGTATCAACGTCATAGAAACCGAGGAGGGCGAGGACGAGGTGGCGCCGGCGAGTGAAACCAGAGCGGTCGCCGAAGTTGGGCCGAACGCGCTTCCGGCGATCACAATCGATGCGCAACTAGAGCGCACCGACGACCCGGTGCGCATGTACTTCCGCGAAATGGGCTCGATCGAGCTCCTCTCGCGACAGGGCGAGGTGGAAATCGCCAAGCGCATTGAGGCAGGCCGCAAAACCATGATTGGGGGGATCTGCGAAAGTCCGATCACGATCCAGGCGATCGTCAGATGGAGCGACGCGTTAAAAAACGACCAAGTTCTGCTTCGTAACATTATCGATCTCGATGCGACCTATAACGATGGCGCAAACTCGGATGCGGCTGTCCCGGATGCCGATCAAGATAGCGCAGATGATGCCGATGATGAGGGTGACAACATCTCATTGTCGGCAAAGGAAGAAGCGCTTAAGCCGAACGTGATCAAGACCTTCGACAAGATTGCGTCAACCTACCGAAAGTTTCATCGGCTGCAGACACAGCTGGTCGAGCTAGGCGACCCTAAGAAAGCGCCATCCGCACTGCAGAAACGCCACGATAAACTTAAGCAGGAATTGATCGTTCTGATGGAGGGCGTGCGTCTCAACAACAACTGCATCGAAGGGTTGATGGATCAACTCTATGGCCTCAACCGTCGTTTGCGGGGTTTTGAAGGCCGCCTGTTGCGCCTGGCCGAAAGTTACAACGTAAGCCGGGAAAGCTTCCTTACCCACCATGTCGGCCAAGAGCTGGAACCGCGTTGGCTGTCCAAAGTGCGGCGGCTAAAGGGGCCAGGTTGGCGTGAGTTTGCCATGAACGAGGCATCCTCGATCAAGGAACTTCGCGGTGAAATTGCCAAGGTTTCGCAGGCTACGTCGCTCGACATCGGTGAATTTCGGCGCATCGTCGAGACCGTACAGCGAGGCGAACGTGATGCGGTTCAAGCGAAAAAAGAGATGGTTGAAGCCAACCTTCGTTTGGTGATTTCAATCGCCAAGAAATACCTCTATCGCGGTTCGCAGTTTCTTGACCTGATTCAGGAAGGCAATATCGGCTTGATGAAAGCGGTCGATAAGTTCGAGTACCGCCGCGGCTACAAGTTCTCGACCTATGCAACCTGGTGGATCCGTCAAGCGGTTACACGGTCGATCGCCGACCAAGGGCGCACTATTCGCATCCCTGTCCATATGATTGAAGCGAGTAACAAGGTGATGCGGACCAGTCGCCAGATGCTTCATGAGATTGGCCGCGAGCCGACGCCAGAGGAGCTTGCCGTAAAGCTTGGCATGCCCATCGATAAGGTGCGCAAAGTGTTGAAGATTGCCAAAGAGCCGATCAGTCTGGAAACGCCGATCGGCGAAGAGGAAGACAGTCAGCTCGGCGATCTGATCGAGGACAAAAATGCGGTGTCGCCGATGGATGCTGCAATTCAAAGCAATCTTCGCGAGACCACCAATCGCGTTCTGGAAACGTTGACGCCGCGCGAAGAGCGCATCCTGCGCATGCGATTCGGTATCGGTATGAACACTGACCATACCCTCGAGGAAGTCGGTCAGCAGTTCTCAGTCACCCGCGAGCGGATCCGCCAGATCGAGGCAAAGGCGTTACTCAAGCTTAGACACCCAAGCCGCTCGGTTAAACTGAGGAGTTTCCGCGACAGCTAGCTAATCTCAAGCTCCAGGTGGGCCTCATTGCTCCTCACAGCCAGTATATACTTCACTTCACGCAGGACACTTAGGCGATAGCCGTGACCTGCGCCATAGGTCTCCGCTACGCCTCTTCATCACCACGTTCATCGCTTCTTTGAGGCCGTGTTCTCGAATTAGTTGGTCGGCGATCTGGTTTGGTTCATCGGGTTTTGACACGGACCCTCGCGCTGGGGGTAAGTCATTTCGGAAATACAGCCCCTCGGGAGAGATCCACAGGGCTGAATTGTGTGCAGCCTATTCACATGATCTGAATAGGTTAGGCCCACACTATGAAAATCGAAGCGACAGCGCCTAGCCTCCGTTGTACCGGTCGGTGTGGTCATGTCTGGTGCGGTAATATAGTGAGAGGTTCATATTATAGATTGGTTGGGTGGCGAGGAAACAAGGGAAACGGAGCTGTGAAGAGGATTACCCAATCGATTGCGGCTCTGCTGGTCGGCGCCTTGACAATCGGTGCGTCGTCGCCCCACAGCGAGATGGTTGACCGCCAGATCAAGGCATTGTCGCCCGACCGGGTCAAAGTGCTAAGAATTGGAGCTGGGGCTGGGTACGCGGTGACCGCGGAGCTAAATGGATATCCCGGCCCGAGTAATGTATTGGAGCTGGCCAAGAAACGTGGGCTCACCGACGATCAACGTCATGCAACTGCGCGCGCAGCCACCGCGACGGCCAAACTCATCGGCGTCGCTGATATCGGTGCCGCGCCGACAAACTCGGACACCGGCGGATCGCTTACACTTGCCAACGTGTTAGGCGATGATGACCGACGGCTTATGCGGCCGGCCGAGGCTGGAAAATTTCGTTCGATTGGCATTATCCGCTGCGCCGATGGCGGCATCGGCACGGCGTTTCTGATCAC
>CAUZWH010000323.1:0-4305 GCA_963583675.1 Alphaproteobacteria bacterium | reverse complement strand
AGATCGGCGTAGCCGCCCTGGGAAAAAGCCCGCAGCAGGTTCAACGTCGCGGCCGCCTGGCTATAGGCGGTGAGCAAGCGCTCCGGATCGGGCTGGCGCACGGCTGCGGTAAATTCGATGCCGTTGACGATGTCGCCGCGGTAGCTCGGTAGTTCGACGCCGTCGCGGGTCTCCATCGGATCGGAGCGCGGTTTGGCAAACTGTCCGGCCATGCGGCCGACCTTCACCACCGGACAGCCACCGGCATAGGTCAGCACCACCGCCATCTGCAGCAAAACGCGGAACGAATCGCGAATATTGTCAGGATGGAACTCGGCAAAACTCTCGGCGCAATCGCCACCCTGCAGCAGGAACGCCTTGCCCGCCGAGACATCGGCCAGCAGCTCCTTCAAACGGCGCGCTTCGCCGGCAAAAACGAGCGGCGGAAACGAGGCGAGTTGGGTCTCGATGCGTTCGAGCGCCGCTGCGTCCGGATAGGTCGGGTATTGCTGGATTGGCCGGTCGCGCCAGGCGCCCGGAGACCAATTGGTAGCCATGTCTCACGTTCCCTGCTTGAGTGAGCGAGCATATACGCCGCGCACCCCGGTTTGCCAAGAGATTACGGAGCGATTACGGAGAGATTAGGGCCGTTGCCGCCGCTCTATTCTGCGGCCTGAGCCTGCGGTTCGGGCTGGTAGCGTTCGCGCATGGTGACGAATTCTTCGGCCGATGTCGGGTGAATACCGATCGTGGTATCGAACTGGGCCTTGGTTGCACCCGCGCGTACCGCAACGGCAAAGCCTTGGATGATTTCGCCCGCCTCGGGGCCCACCATGTGAATGCCCACCACCCGATCGCTGGCGGGGTCGACAATCAGTTTCATCAGGGTTTGCTCATCGCGGCCTGACAAGGTGTTTTTCAGTGCCTTGAAGCGCGACTTGTAGATGTGAACGTCGCCGTATTTCTCGCGCGCTTGTGCCTCGGTAAGGCCGACCGACCCGATCGGCGGTTGGCTGAACACAGCCGAGGGAACATATTCGTAGCTGAGATCCCGGCCGGGCTCGCCGAACAGACGATCAGCGAGGATATGTCCTTCGTTGAGCGCTACCGGCGTCAACTGGATGCGATCGATCACGTCGCCGATCGCATAGATATTGGGTATCGAGGTCTGCCATTTGTCATCGACCTTGATGGCGCCGGCTTCGTCGAGGTCGACACCGGCATTGTAGAGGCCGAGACCCTTGGTTAGCGGCCGGCGTCCGGTCGCGTACATCACAACGTCAGCCTCGATACTGGTGCCGTCTTTGAGGGCAACGGTGTAGGTCGCACCCACGCCACTGTTCTTCTCGATACTCACCACGTCGGTATTGAAACGCAGGTCGATGCCCTTGCGCTGGTATTCATCGGCCACGTGCTGACGGACATCGTCGTCGAAGCCGCGCAGGAATAGCGGCCCGCGGTAGAGTTGGGTTACGTCGACGCCCATGCCGTGGAAGATGCCGGCGAATTCGACCGCGATATAGCCGCCGCCGACGACGACGGCGCGCTTGGGTTTGCCTTCCAGAAAGAACGCCTCGTTCGAGGTGACAACATGCTCGCGCCCGGGGAAATCCGGCACCGACGGCCAGCCGCCGGTGGCGATGAGGATCCGTTCGGAGGTATAAGCTTTGCCGTCGATTTCGACGGTATGCGCGTCAACCAGCGTGCCGCGGCCCCAGATCAACTCAGCGCCAGCATTATCCAACAGGCTTTTGTAAACGCCGTTGAGACGCTCGATTTCTTTGTTCTTATTGGTAATCAGTTTGGTCCAATCGAACGACGTGTCGCCGACGGTCCAGCCGAAGCCAGCGGCATCTTCGAAGTCATCATGGAAGTGAGCGGCATAGACCAGTAGTTTTTTGGGAATGCAGCCAACGTTGACACAAGTGCCGCCGAGATAGCGCTCTTCGCACACCGCGACCTTGGCGCCGTGAACCGCGGCGATGCGGGCGGCGCGAACCCCGCCGGAGCCGCAGCCGATGACAAAGAAATCATAATCGTAGTCGCTCATAACTTTCTCCCTAGGCCGACGCGGGCGCCGGCAGGATCGCGCGTTGTTCGCGGATCGGCAAATGGATCAATGCAGCTAGGAATCCCAGTGCAATACCCATCCACCATAGCAAATCATACGAACCGGTCGCGTCGCGGATATAGCCGCCGAGCAGGACGCCAAAGAAGGCGCCGACCTGGTGACTTAGCGTAACGATACCTACCAATGTAGCCATGTAGCGCGTTCCGAACATCACGGCCACCAATCCGCTGGTTAGCGGCACGGTGCTGAGCCACAACAGGCCGATCACAACGCTGACGACAATGACGTTAAACGGGGTCGCAGGCAGCGTGATCAAGGCAAAGATAGCGATTGAGCGGGCAAAATAAATCCCGGCCAACAACAGCCGCTTGGGATAGATGCCGCCGAGCCAGCCCGAGGCGAAGGCGCCGAACAGATTGGCGATGCCGATCGCGGCAACCGCGGTCGCGCCCCAGGTGGCGCTGAGTCCGCGATCCTGAAGATAAGCAGGCATATGCGTGACGATGAAAGCGACGTGGAAGCCGCAGACAAAGAAACCGATCGTGAGCAAGACGTAGCTGCGGTGCTGGCGTGCGGCATCGAGCGTTTGCAGAAGCGTACGGCCGGCTTCGCCGGCGATATCGACCGCGCCCTCGTTGCCGACCCCTTTGAACGGGATCGCCAGGGGAATCATGGCCAGCGACATCACCGCGAACAGCACCGCGGTGGCCTCCCAGCCATAGCCGGCAATCATACTTTGGCCGACCAGCAACATCGCGAATTGGCCGAACGAGTTGCCAGCGGTGGCAATGCCCATCGCGAAACTGCGCTGGGTTTCGTTGACGGCGCGGCCCACGGCCGAAAGGATAATGCCGAGACCGGTGGTCGAGGCGCCGAGCCCGACCAGAACGCCGGCGCTAAGGATGAACTCCCATGGGGTCGTCGAAACCGAAGTGAGATAGAGACCCACTGCATAGACCAAGGTGCCCCCGACGATCACCCGCGCGGTCCCGTATTTATCGGCGATGGCGCCAGCAAAGGGCTGGCCGAACCCCCACAACAGATTTTGAATGGCTATGGCCCAGGAAAACGTCGCCGACGTCCAGCCCAGCGTTTCCATCATCGGGCGTTGGAATAGGCCGTAGCTGCCACGCAGGCCAAAATTCAGCATCGCGATCAGCGAGCCGCTGGCAACTACAAAAGCCGCGGTGCGCCACACCGCTTTCTGGCGCTCTGTCATCAGGGTCCGTCGATGTAGGTGGACAAGATTGAATGCAGACGAATCCGCTATTCCGACCTACTCGACCGTGCCCGATTTAGCAAACTCACAGCAGGTACCCTGCGTGCGATTTTGAGGGCATCACGATACGACTTCGAGCGTTGCTCATGCGAGCGCACAATCGACGGGTCTCAACAACCTTGGTAGTTGTTTCCGAAACACTCTCGAGAAAGAGTCAGCCCTCTTTCAATTTCGGGCGATGTCATTTCCTTTTCTAACACTGCCCGAAACTCCGCACCCTTCTCGTTGCCGTTAGCCGCGGAGAGGTTTGCCCATTTGTAGGCCTCCACACGATCTTTGGGGACGCCTTCGCCGCGAAAATGAACCAAGCTGAGGCTGAGCATCGCGTTTGCGGAGCCTTGTTCGGCAGCTAGTCGGTACTACTTGATCGCCTCTTTGGAGTCCTTCAAAACACCCGTTCCATGTTCATAGATTATCCCGAGCTCATGCTGAGCTGCGGCAAGACCCTACTCCGCGGCGCGGCGTTGCCACGTCGCCGCCTTTCTTTCATCTTCCTGCACACCGTTTCCGTCGCGATAAAGCAGACCAAGCACGTGCTGCGCGTGGCAAACCCCTGCTCGGCAGATAAGAGCATCAGCCTCGCGGCGGCTTGATAGTCCTGCTGCACCCCGATCCCGTCGTAGAACATAAGTCCGAGAAAAAATTGAGCTTGATCGTTGCCGGCCTCCGCCGCCGGCTTCAGCTCCTGCAGCGCCGTTTCCGCGTCTCCCTTCTGTAGAGCCTGCAAACCATTCTCATGTCCGCTGGCGCTGGCCTCTGCCGCAAACAACAAGAAGCCCGCTAAAGAAGAAAGAACGACCGCAATTTTTTCATTTGAAAAAGATGCCAGGAATCCGCGTCCAAGAGAAGTCCGCGCACCGATGGGCGCCCTCTCAATTCTAACAATCGTTACCTGAAGTTTAGGTGGAATTGCACACAAGGTGCCGGACACGCGGCTCGCTTATTCGACCGTCACGGAGTGGTTGAGACTGGTGAA
>CAUZWH010000322.1:0-4309 GCA_963583675.1 Alphaproteobacteria bacterium | reverse complement strand
ACGTACTGCTCGGCCGCATCATGGGTGCGACGACTGAATTGCTCGACGCCGATCGCAGTACACTGTTCCTTCTCGATAAGAAAACCGGGGATTTGTTTTCGCGCATTGCCGGCGGATTAGAGATTCATGAAATCCGCATACCGACGGATACAGGAATCGCTGGCGCCGTGTTCCAAAGTCAACAACTCGAAAACATCGACGAACCCTACGACGACCCTCGCTTTAATCGCGACGTCGACCAATCCACCGGGTATCAAACCAAGAGCATCCTGGCGATGCCGATCATCAACAAATCGGGTGATTGTATTGGCGTCACCCAGGTGCTCAACAAGCACGGCGGCCGCTTCCAACGTAAGGACGAATCCCGCCTCGGCGCGTTCACGGCGCAAATCGCGGTTGCGCTGGAAAATGCCCAATTGTTCGAAGATGTGCTCAACGAAAAGAACTACAACGATGGCATCCTTCGCAGCACCAGCGACGGCATCATCACGCTCGATACCGGCAACAAGATACTCACTGCCAACGATGCAGCGTTGGGCATTATCCGGATGGATCGATCCAGCGTCGTCAATCAGCCCGCCGACGAATTGTTTACCGGGGCCAACCGCTGGGTGCTCAACAACGTGTGGCGTGTCAATCGCACCCAACAGCGCGAAATCGCGGTTGAAATGGAACTCGAGCTTGATGAAGGTGAGCCCGCTTCGGTCAATCTGGCGGTCAACCCGCTGATCGATGTGAATGAGGAAAACATCGGTTCAATGATCGTGCTGGAGGACATCACCAGCGAGAAGCGCGTTAAAAGCACGATGGCACGGTATATGTCGGCAGAGGTTGCCGAGCAGTTGCTGGCCGAGGGTGAATCGGTGCTCGGCGGCAAAAACCAAAACGTCTCGGTTTTGTTCTCCGACGTTCGCGGTTTCACGACGATTTCCGAGACACTCGGCGCCCGTGAAACGGTCTCGATGCTCAACGAATATTTCGAGGAGATGGTGGATGTCATCTTCCGACACCACGGTGTCCTCGACAAATTCATCGGCGACGCGATCATGGCCCTGTTCGGCGTACCGTTTAACGGCGAACACGATGCCGATGATGCGGTAGTAACGGCCAACGATATGTTTACGGCGTTGTCGGAGCTCAACCGACGCCGCACTATCAAGGGGAAAGACCTGATCCGCATTGGCGTCGGCATCAGCACCGGCGAGGTCATCGTCGGCAACATCGGCTCGACCAAGCGGATGGAGTACACCGTGATCGGTGATGCGGTGAACCTTGGTGCCCGTCTCGAAGGCGCAACCAAATTCTACGGCTGCAACATCCTGATCAGCGAATTCACCAAGAACCAGCTCACGAATGGCCACCTTGTTCGCGAGATCGATCGCCTTCAGGTGAAGGGCAAGAACGAGCCGGTTGCGATCTATGAAGCGCTCGACCACTTCACCGAGGATAGTTTCCCGAGCCTGGAAAAAACAGTCCAGGCCTACGGGGCGGGACTAGGGCTCTATCGCCAGCGAGATTTCCAGGGCGCCTTGGATAGCTTTCGCCAAGGACTCAGTTTTCATCCCGGCGACAAGCCGACGCGCATTTATGCAGAGCGTTGCGAGCATTACATCCAAAACCCGCCCGACGACACCTGGGACGGCGTTTGGGTGATGACCACCAAGTAGGACTACGACGTCGAGTGGATGGTCAGCCGTCGCGGGGTGGGCGCTAGAACGTCCAGGTCGCGCCCATGGTGAACACGTCGACGTCGACCTTAAAAACGCCGCGCGTTACGCTGCCAGTGGGACTTATTCGATTGCTAAATCCGTCTGAAAAGAAAAGATGCTGGTAGCCGGCGTCGATCGTGAGACCCTCGCGTAGCTTGTAGCCGGCACCAACGGCGATGATGATCCGGTCTGAATCGGGAATCCCAGGTCCGCGAAACGCGGTTGAGATTGGGCTTTCGTCGAACGCCAAGCCGCTTCGTAGCATAAGTTGCTCGTTCCACGCATAGGTAGCACCGCCGGCCACACGAAATACGTTGTTCCACTCCGTTCGGATCACATTCGCTGGTTGCGAGGGAAAGGCGAAATTAATGCGGACCTCCTCGAACGTACTCCAACCGGTCCAGGTAACGTCGGCCATAACCGCCCAGCGACCGTTAACATCGTGGTACGCGCTTAGGGATGCCGACGGTGGGATCGGGAGCTTGGCATTGGCACGTTGTCCAACAAACTGACCAGCCGCAAGGATCGCTTGCGCGGCGGCCGGTACACCAAAAACTCCATCACCGTCGAACTCATACTCTTGCTTGGAGCGAAAGCTCGCACCGAATCGCGTTCGCGGGCTCCATTCATAAAGCACACCCAAATTGTAGCCCCAGTCAATGTCGGATCCGCGGAATTCCCCAATTCCATCATTCTGCTGCGGCGCCAACCCGAGGCCGTTACAAGCAACAGCGCCGAGCGCCGCGACGCAAATTGAACCAAAATCGATCGCTTGGGTAAGGCGCGCGCGGGCATACGAAACATTGAACCCCCCACCGATCGAGATCTTATTGTTTATGCGATAGCCCAACGCCGGATTGACATTAAACGTCGTCAGCGCCGTCGTTAGTTCGTTATAGCGACCAATCCAACCGACGTTGTAGTCCGTCCGCAGGCCGTAGGGCGTATTGATGCCGATGCCAAATTTAAGGTCTGGCGAGTAGCTCCATAAGCCGTAGAGGTGGGGAATAGCAATGTCGACGCCACCCTGTCCGCCTTCGCCTCCGATTAGGCGCGTATTGCCTAATGTCGAATTTATTTCGTCATAATCAACGTCGGGAGATAGGAAGTGAGCGCCGAAGACAATTTGGCTGCGATCGAACAAGGTCATGGCCGCCGGGTTCGACCATATGATACTGGCATCGGTACCAGCCGCCGTCCCGCCGGAATATGCGACACCGGCGCCGCTCACGCTCTCTTGTGAAACCGAATAGCCGGCTCGCGCAAACGCATCACCGGCGGATAGCGTAACGGCAACAATTGCAACGGCACTGGTTTGCAGCCAGCGACGACCAAGAATTTTCACAGTTTAAATTCCCCCATCGTTCAACGCGCGGTAATCTCGCGATGGTTACCCTAACCATCAAGTCATAATCCATCCAGCCTTGGGGTACACCAGCAATCATTGAATTGCTAGTCGCTGCGAGAGAGGTCAAACTTCGCAGCCAATGACGGAAGGCTCTCGCATGGCAGCAAAACGGTATATCCAACCGAAAACACTCCACAACAATCCTGCCTATACCCACGGCGTTCTGACCCACGCGGGATTGCTGTTTATCTCGGGCCAGGTCGCCAAGAGTCAGGATGATGAATCAGTCGGGCTTGGCGACTGCAAGCGGCAGGCACAACAAGTATTTGAGAACATTCAATCGATTGTCACCGAGGCGGGCGGTACGATGAGCGATATCGTCAAACTGAGTATCTACCTTACAGACGCCCGCCACCTCCCAGCCTATCGCGAAGCCCGAGCCAGCTTCTTTACAGACCCGCCTCCGGCCTCGACCGGGGTGATCGTTTCCGGTCTTGCGAGCCCTGAATGGTTGGTTGAAGTTGAGGCGGTAGCCGATCTTGGCGACTGCAATTAGTCAGCCAACTGGGAGGAACCAAGACCGCCGGCCGCTACCATTGCCACGCAACCCACACCCAATAGGATGTACCCACCACACTAAGGATCAGCTATCGGTACTAAGTCGATCTCGGGGGAAACCTAGGAAAGGCCCTAGTATCTGGTACACTTTTTACGTGTCGTCCTTGCAATAAGGCAGTTTCGTATTGTGGCGTATGCGAAATGTTCAGTCGAGAGGAGCGCGCGTTTGTAACTAGGGAGGCACAGAACGAGTTAAAGCTGATGGATGCCGTCATCGACCAACTAATCGGTGACTTTGTCGAAAAAATAAGAGACGTCGGCGAAATTGATGAGCTGAGAAGCATATTCGAATCAACCGTCGGACAGCTCGGGTTTCGTTACTTCACGTGCCATATCGTCAGAGTTCCCGGACTAGGTAACCGCCTGCCCTACGTGGTCACCACGTATCCGGATCAGTGGGTGTCTCACTACATCAGCGAGGGATACGTTCACGTCAATCCTATCCTGTCTCAGGGTCCCAAGAGTGTCGTTCCATTTAGCTGGAACGACATCGCACTTCCCGACGCTCTGTCTGAGGTGGTCCCGGAGGATCGGACAGGTAGCTAAGGTGTATTCCACCGGATAACGGAGGAATACGAGATGACGACACGGCGACGATTTACGGCAGATTTCAAAGCGAAGGTTGCGCTGGAAT
>CAUZWH010000321.1:0-4315 GCA_963583675.1 Alphaproteobacteria bacterium | reverse complement strand
ATTTTGTTTAATGTTTGCCGATCATGCTTGCAACAACCACTATCGTTACCGATGCGGCTGACCCAAACGACGATCGTCTCGATCTGATCTTCCACGCCTTGGCCGATCGAACCCGGCGCTCGCTGCTCTCCCGCCTCGCGAACGGATCCGAACGAGTGACCGATCTGGCCATCCCGTTCGACATGTCGCTCAACGCGGTTTCCAAACACATCCGCGTTCTCGAACGGGCAGGGTTGGTGGTTCGCTCCGTCAACGGCCGCATTCATCGGTGCTCGTTGGGCGCCGAACCGCTGCACGAAATTACACGGTGGCTCGATTACTACCGGTCGTTCTGGGAGGACGCCTTGGCGGCCATCGCCGACTACGTTGAAAGCGGCCTAGACATGGAACAATAATTCGGAACCCCAACCGATGGCCGATCACGAAGGTAGTTTGCTCGATCTAGTGGTGCGACGGACCATTCGTGCGAGCGCTGAGCGCCTGTTCGCGGCATGGACCGAGCTTGAACACTTCCTCGACTGGTGGGGACCCGCCTCTGTCGACTGTGTCTTGTTTGAGATCGACTTACAGGTGGGCGGCGGTTAGCAGATTGGAAACCAGCATCCCGACGGCAGAATCACTTGGATCTCCGGCGAATTCGAAGAGATCGAGCGACCACACCGGCTTGTATTCACCTGGCGTCTGCGCGGTACCGAGGGTCCGCCCGAACGCGTCATAGTACGGTTTGATCCGCGCGATGATGCGACCGAAGTGATTGTCATCCACCCACGTATTACCTCTGCAGCCGCGCGTGATAGCCACGAACTTGGCTGGCGCGGGTGCCTCGATGGCTTATGTTCGTACTTAGCGAGCTAGGTGCCGCAGCTAGCCCGTCGTCCAGAACTCACGGAACTGCGTCGCCACGACTGCCTCGTACGCCACCTCGGGAGCGGTCGGCAAACCGCTCGCATGAGCGAACCGGTTGATCGCCACAACCGCGTCGGCAGCGATCGCCGCTTCGTAATAGGGTAGATCGCGCGCGACGATCTCGGCGATCATCTCAGCATCGCCAGGGGGGAACAGCCGGTTACCGACTTCGACAGCCCGGCCTATATCATCCCTAAGCACGGCCTGAGTCTTAACGACGGCACGAACCGCCGCCGCTGCGACGTCCGGACATGCGTCGATCAGGCGATCCGATACCGCTAGAATCGGCATCGTGTACGAGAATGCATCAGGCGGTCCATCCCCGCGCCTTACGTCGAGCACTATAGTACCGACACCGGCTCGAACCGCCGTCTCGGCCCCGAATCCGTTAGCCCAGAAACCATCTATTTTTCTTGCTTCGAGCGCTTTGGCCGCGGTCACACCAAACGAAATTCCCTGCCCAATCGCACCGGGAACAGGAGTAATATCGACACTGTCACGCTCGGTATCGATGCCGGACTCTGCGAGGAGGCGTTTGAGGCCGAGTTCAACCAGCGGCGCGGCGCCGATTCTTAAGCCCTTGACCGCCTCGATCTCGCCGCGCTTAGCGCCGATATCGGTGTGCAAAACCAAAAACCAGTACATTCCTTGTGACAATGCGCAGAGAAGTTTGACGCCCTGCCAATCCGGGAATGCGACAAGCGCGGCATGGGCCGAGCCGGCGACAAAATCAACCTCGCCGTCGCGCAACTTCTCAAAAGCCAGATCGACGGGAAAGATATTCTCCAGCGTTGCGTCGATTCCTTGATCTTTGAAAAAACCAAGATCGACCGCTGCGACTGCGGGGAAGTACGAATTCGAAATGAGGTCGGGTACGACGACTTTCATGGCGGTCACCCAATTGGTTGCCTTTCCCCAGCATACGCCAGACCGTCGCTTTAACCGCGATCACGCCGGAGAAAAAATCGCGTGATCGATAACCCTCTTCTATAATTGACGACATGCGCGCCTTGTACGGCGACTGACTTATCCGAGGAGGACGTAATGGCTGAGCGGATTTGGGATGCATTTCTCACCGAGCGCGATAAAGAGCTGCAGGAATTAACCGGCTATGGCGCAAACGGTGGTTTTGGCAAACGACCGGTGCTGATGGTCATCGACATCAACTACAACTTCACGGGCGACAAGCGCGAACCGATTGTCGAATCGGTTAAGCGCTGGCGCAATTCGTGCGGCGAAGAGGCCTGGGAGGGGATGGTGGTCGTGCGCAAGCTGATGGACGCGGCACGCGCCAAAGGCATCCCGATCATCCATACCAACATGGCGCAGCGCGCGGACAATTGGGATATCGGCGGCTGGAAATGGAAGAACTGGCGCGCCGGCGAACAGGAACGCACCCGTGACACCAATCGGGACGGCAACGAGTTCAACGACGAAGTTGCACCGCATCCCACCGACATCGTCGTCTATAAGCTCAAGGCCAGCGGTTTCCACGGCACTGCAATGAACAGTCACCTGACCCTGCTTGGCGCCGATTCGATTATCATGACCGGGACCACGACGAGCGGCTGCGTTCGCGCGACTGTGCTCGATGCGTTCAGCGAGAACTATCGCGTCGCTGTCGTTGAGGATGGTTGCTTCGATCGCACTCAGGCCGCGCACGCAATCAACCTGTTCGACATGCATCAGAAATACGCCGATGTCGTCGGCAGTGAGGAAGTACTGTCGTATTTCGATACTATCGAACCCGGATTGTTCGAATTGCCCAGCGGCGTTGCGGCAGAGTAATCGCCAAGCAAGCACTCAGAGGGTCCGCGATGCTTTTTAACAAACCGCACCTTGAGTTTCACAAACTCGATATGGATGACGGTTGGGAAACCCCACCGGGCTACCCCGGTGGCATCAAACAGAAGATCCTGGCGAGCGATCTCGATGAAACCGGCAAAGTGGGCAGTCGCACCCGACTCCTGCGGTTCGATCCCGATACGCACTCGAGCGTGCCCTTCGTGCACGATCACTGGGAGGAAGTATTTCTCCTCGAAGGCGATTTGATTGTTGGTAACAACGAAGCCGGCACCGGTGGCGAGACGTTCAACGCCAAGACCTACGCCTGTCGACCCCCGGGTGTTCCGCACGGCCCGTTCAGGTCCGATGGCGGCTGCCTGCTGTTCGAGATCCACTATTACGACAAGCCCGACGCGTAATTCGCATGTTTTCTCGGGCGCGTCGCCGAACACGTAATGGGTAAGACGTTCATATTCACGGTAACAACGGGGCGTAGTGGCACCGACTACCTGACACGCCTGTTGTCGACTGTGATCCCCTTGAGTTCGACTATTTTTCTTAGATCAACCAGTTTCGAAGGGGTCGCGATATGAAAATTCATCGTCGGGATCAGACTTTGACCACCCGCGAGCGGCCGAGCCAAATCGTCTGACGCGAGCTCCCTCAACGCATCGGCAATGCTTTCCGGCGCTACGTAATAGAACAAGCAGGCATCATTCGGCGGCCTCGGCAACGATATCAGCCGCGAACCACCCCTCATCGGGATCGCCCCAGCCCTCGGGTCGCTCGATCGCGTTCTTGCGCTTCATTTCTTCAAAGTAAGGACCGCGGTCGAACATCGGCAGCGGACCACGCTTGGCCCGATGCTCATTGCGCAACTTATTGGTCGCTCTCTGATCAATCAGGTAGCGCCGTCCCTGGCGGGTAAGAACAACGCCATAGTCGTCACTAGCGGCCTGTTCGGATACCAGACCGCATTGAACGTCGTATCGGCTTCTCGCGCCAAGGGATCACCCCAGGCGCCGCCGGTTGTGCGAATTTTTATCGTCGAGTTTAGCATTACCGGCACGCGCTCTTCCATGCCCGCCAACCGACGTTCCTCACCATCGGGATAGGCGATGTCGACGCCGTAGGTGCCGCCATATTTGCCACCATTGACGCCGTAGGTATGCATCAGCGAGCGATCCGCGTTCGACAGGGCTTCACACTCCTCGAGCACCCGCACCTGTTTGTCGTAGCCGAAACCTCCGCGGCGGTAACCCGCGCCGCTGGAATCGACGGCAGGACCGAGTTTTTCGATGATGACGGGGTAGCGGGTTTCAGAAAATTCAGCCGGGAGATTGCGGAAGTTCGGCACCACGTGAACCACATCGCTGCCATCGGCCCAGGGTCGGCCGGGGCCGCCGCCGCCGAGCACTTCCCGGAACAAGAAGAAATCCTTGCCGATCGTGCCACCGTGGATACCCCATATCCGGATCGTTTCATGATCAGCCGGCATACGCCCGTCGGTCGCTTTAGCGAGCAAGGCCGCGAAGATGCCGAGTGAGCGCAGAAGCGGGAAAAACCGTAATCCCGTCGCTTTGCCAAAGTTGGGCGTGACCAGCGTCCCCTTGGGGGGGATTTA
>CAUZWH010000320.1:0-4319 GCA_963583675.1 Alphaproteobacteria bacterium | reverse complement strand
CCGATCGAGCCGCTTGGAAGCCGGCACAATAGCCAACGGTCATGGCCCTGTCAATTTGCGGTGATTGGACAAATTTCCCTTGTATATTAATGACTTATGGAGAATAGGTTCGCTTGATCCTAGCGCTGATTGGCGCCGCTGCTGCCGCTAAAAAGGCGCCTCGCTCGGTAGACGGCCGGTTTTTGCAAGGTTTGCAAACTTGGTGACCCGGCCGTCAAAAAGGAGCTCGACCTTGCCCGTGGGGCCGTTGCGGTGCTTGCCGATAATTATCTCTGCGATGCCTTGAATCTCATCAAGACGCTGGCGCCACTCAAGAAACTCCGGCTTGTCTTCGGGCGGCTTGCTACGCTCGTGATAATACTCCTCTCGGTAGATAAACATGACGACGTCGGCGTCTTGCTCGATAGCGCCCGATTCCCTCAAGTCGGCGAGGTGCGGGCGTTTGTCTTCGCGTTGCTCGACGGCACGGCTTAGCTGCGACAAAGCAATAACCGGCACGTCCAGCTGTTTCGCCAGCGCTTTCAAACCCTGCGTAATCTCGGAGACTTCCAGCACTCGGTTGTCGTCACGACGCTGTCTGGCTGGTCTTAGCAGCTGAAGATAATCGACAACGATCAAGCCAATGTCGTTGGTGCGTTTGAGACGTCGGGCGCGGGTCGTTAACGCTGCGATACTAAGTGCGGCGGTATCGTCGATAAACAACGGTAGCTGTTCGAGTGCCTGGCTAGCGCGCACCACCTGAACGAAATCGTCACTGGAAATATTGCCGCGGCGAATTTTTTCGGACGGAATATTTGATTCCTCCGAAAGCAAACGCAGGGCGAGTTGCTCTGCCGACATCTCCAATGAGAAGAACGCGACACCGGCACCGTCTACAACCCGAGAAATTCCGTCTTGGTCCACCTCCGCTCGAAATGATTTGGCGGCATTGAACGCGATGTTGGTCCCTAGAGAAGTTTTACCCATCGCTGGTCTCCCGGCGATGATGACGAGATCGGAGCGATGGAGGCCGCCCAGTATGTCGTCGAGGTCGGTAAATCCCGTCGATAGTCCCGTGAGTTTGGCATCGCGCTGGTAGGCGGCTTCCGCGGTATTTATTGCGGCTGTGACCGCTGATGAGAATGGTATGAAGCCTCGTTGTGCGTCGCCGGCCACGGCCAAAGTGAAGAGCTGGCTTTCCGCCTCTTCGATCTGTGCGCTGGCAGGTTGATCAAGGCTTACTTCGTAAGCCGTATTGACCATATCCTCGCCAATCTGGATTAACTGTCGTGACAGCGCGAGGTCGTAAATATGGCGTCCGTAGTCCTCCGCATTGATGATCGTAGTGGCCGCGCTCGCTAGCTGCGCTAGATAGCGCGCGCCATCGCCCTCAACGAGCGCCGGGTCACGATCAAAGGTTGCTTTTAGCGTCAGAGGGGTCGCGATCTGGCCCCGCTCGATCAGGATAAGACAAGAATCGTAAATACGACCGTGCACTGGTTCATAGAAGTGCTCGGCTTTCAGGAAAGAGGTGACCCGATAGGCCGCTTCGTTGTTGACCAGAATTGCCCCTAAGAGAGCTTGTTCTGCCTCAACGTTTTGCGGCGGTTCGCGAAAAATTGGCCCAGGGTCACTGGAAGTTACCGGACCGATGGTGGCCATGTTGTCGACTTGGGTCATTGGGTGTCGGAAGCTATCACGGACGGCCACGGTCGTTACATGAACGATAACGCTCGATGCCAAAAAACATCGGGATAGAATTTATCCACACCATGTGAGTTGCCTTACTAAACCGGGCGCTTGTTTTGTCCCGCGCCTCTGCAGATCGACTGTTGCATGCGCCAGCCTCGCTCAATATCCAAGGGCCGGCGGCGGACAGAGCAAATTATCGGTCAAATTTTGGCGACCGTATTTGCGCAACGAAGCGTGTCCGGGCAGTTTTGTTCACAAGATATAGTAAATCAGCGTCGTCAAAACGCTAGATATCGTGTGCGCTTATGCAGCGGCTCGATCCCTCAAGCGCTGGGCACGTTCCCAATCGGTAATGTAATCACGCGTTATTGGGACCGCTTCTTGATCCTTCGTAATCTGGATTTGGAAAACCATCATCCCGCCGAAGCGGAACGATGCTTCGCTGGCGGCCAGGTAAAACTCCCACATACGGCAGAATCTTTCATCGTAGAGTTCCGCGATTCTATTTCGATTGGCATCAAAATTCTGCCGCCACACCTTCAGCGTTTCGGCATAGTGCAAACGCAGGATTTCGATATCTGTGGTCACCAGACCGGTTTGCTCGATCGCGGGAAGCACCTCCGAGAGCGCAGGGATATAGCCGCCCGGAAAAATGTACTTTTGGATCCAACGGTTCGTCGAACCAGGACCATCGTGCCGGCCGATGGAGTGCAACAGCGCGATTCCGTCGTCTTTGAGAAGACTCCTGATTTTCTTGAAGAACTCGCGGTAATGGCCAACGCCGACATGCTCGAACATGCCAACGGAAACGATGCGATCGAATTGCTCATCGAGGTCACGATAATCAGTCAATTGGAAACGAACTCGATCGGCCATCCCGGTCGCATTGGCACGATCTTGGGCGATCTTTAGTTGTTCGGTCGACAATGTTACACCGGTGACGTCGGCGCCAGAGATTTGAGATAAATAGAGGGCTAGGCCGCCCCATCCCGATCCGATATCGAGGATCCGGCTATCGGGTTCCAGCAAAAGTTTCGCAGCAATATGGCGTTTTTTGTTTTCTTGAGCCTCATCGAGGTTGTCATGCGTGCTCGCAAAATAAGCGCACGAATACTGCCGGTCCTTGTCGAGGAATAATTCGTAAAGTGTTTCAGAAAGATCGTAGTGATGGGCAACGTTCTTCTGGGCCCTGCCAACGGGATTGTACTGCGCGACTCGCCGAGTCATCCGCCGTAACGACGCGATAATATCCTGCGACCAATGCCCATGGGTGTTGCCCATGTTGCGCATGCAAAGGGCAAGAAAGTCATAGATATCCGCGTCGTCCTCGATCGTTAAGGTTCCCTCCATATAGGCCTTGCCGACGGCCAACATAGGATTGACGAAGAGGCGGTTATGAAGAGCCCGATCGTGAACATGGAGGGCAACCCTGGGCGCCTGGTTATCCCCGAAATGATACGTGCGACCGTTTGCATCAATAAGTTTGAGCGTACCGGTCGTTACGATTGATTTGAGCAGGACAGCGAGAAGCATGCCTATTCTCCTGCGAATCTACGACTAACCAACCACCCGTTTGTTCGGATGCCAAGCAAATCCGATGGCATGAACCCGAATTTTGCTGAATGTTACAAAATAAATTTGAGTGTCGCAAAACCCTTGCGACCGCGGGGCTAAGATGAGGCTGCGTAACTATTCTGCTTTGGCCGCCTCATTGGCGTCTTCGTCGTTTTCGCCAGGCGCCGCTTGCTGAGCCGAATCACTTTCTGAAGCGGCCGTGGCAACGTCTCCACCTTCAAAGAACTCGTCGGGGCTGTGATCACCATCCTGGTCGCCCCGCGCTTCCGCCTGCTCGGCGGTTCGACCTGAGGCCTGGGCGATAGCTTCGGCTTCCGTGCGAGCGACGGTTACGCGCACCACCACCGAAACCTCGGGGTGCAACACGATGCGTATGTCGTGAATGCCAAGCGTCTTTATCGGTCCCGGGATTTCGACTTGACGACGGTCAATCGTAAATCCCGCTTCCGTTACGCCACTTGCGATATCTCGCGCCGCCACCGACCCGTACAGCTGGCCACTTTCGCTAGCTTGCCGGATAATTGTCAGCGCGAGCCCATCTAGTTTAGTCGATACCGCATCAGCGTCCGTGCGTAGCTCAAGGTTCTGCACTTCGTACTGCGAACGCTGCGTTTCGAAGCCCGCAATGTTGGCCTTTGTCGCGCGAAGTGCCTTATGTCTCGGCAACAAGAAATTGCGCGCAAAACCGTTCTTTACGTTCACAACGTCGCCCATCTGGCCGAGCTTTTCGATGCGTTCAAGCAGGATCACTTCCATCTCACTACGTCCTGATTGCTTGAGCTATTGAACGAGGAACGGAATCAGCGCCAGATTGCGCGCGCGCTTGATCGCTCTCGCCAGTTCCCGTTGCTTCTTAGCCGATACGGCGGTGATTCGACTGGGAACGATCTTGCCCCGTTCGGAAATATAGCGTTGGAGCAATTTGACATCTTTGTAATCAATCGCTGGCGCATTGGTGCCTGAAAACGGGCAGGTCTTCCGCCGCCGGAAAAATGGACGTCGAGACGACGACCGGCCGCCACCATTTTGATCGCTCATGATTCGCTCTCCTTGGTGGGGCTTTCTGCGGTCTC
>CAUZWH010000319.1:0-4322 GCA_963583675.1 Alphaproteobacteria bacterium | reverse complement strand
CAAGCGCCGGTTCTCCATCGTTTTTAGTTTGATCCTTTCTCGTTGTTTTAGAATTGATTGTCCCCGCCCGAAGTAAACGTCTGCGGGCGTGAGATTGTTAATGCTCTCGTGGTATCGCTGGTGATTGTAATGATCGACGAATGTCTCGATCTGCGCTTCCGAGGGTGTCCGCCTAAAACCCATGTTTTCCAAGGGTTTTACGACCTATTTCGATTGCTGCTCCCAAACTAGCATGCCATTAATCGCATAGTCGGGTCCCTTTGGGCTTAATCCTGACCACGCCCCGATACGATAATGGCTGGGGCCACCCCAAAGCGCCCCGTGGTCCATGAGCAGTGGCCCGTGGACAGTGTTCCGCGCACACGATACCAGGGATACTGCATTCCGGGTCACGGTTCAGGGACCAGGGGCCCGGGCTCGTAATTCATTATGTTCTGTATCCCACGATGCACTCGAATGGCTCAGGGCGTTCTGATAAGCATGTGGAACAAGAGCATCACCATTATCTTTCACGTATTGGAGTAGATGTTTAAAGCCTTCTTCCGATTGATACTCACGTGTATTCCAAACCCATCCATTTCATCGGAATATCGCTTCCTTGCCATCCAAATACCTCCTCATCTTCGTAAAATATCACGAATTACGTGGCACAGTTATAGGGGGGCAGGACAGCCCCTCCGGGGGCGGCTTGGGCGGGGGTACCCCGAGATCAGCGTTGCTGCTGACGTATCGATGGGTCCACGGTTTCTGTCCGACACTAGTTTTGATCAGGGGTTCGATTCTACTTTCACCCGCCCACCACTGTGAGGGTATTCAATGATCTATCTTTGCAAGATTTATCGCCGCTCAATAATGCCTATATTTATGTCCGCTTTGCGCTCAACTTCGGACGTTAATCGTGCGGTGATTTAACAGCCGCTTTTAGCCATGAGCAGACATTGGATAATGTAGTGTTTGCGCGCGCTACCTAATCTCGATAACCTGATCTCTGATATGGTGAAGGATGGTCATGCTGCGGGTTGGGATTGATACCGGAGGCACCAACACTGATCTCGTCGCAATCGATGAGCAGGGCGGCATTGTCATCTCCAAACGGCCAAGTACGGTCGCCGCACCTGAGATCGGTGTGCTCGATGCCTTCGACGGATCGGGAATCGCCCCGGAGGAAGTGCGCCACTTCGTCCTCGGTACGACGATCGCGACCAATGCGCGCCTCCAGGGCACCGGTGCGCGTGTTTTATACCTCGCGACCGAGGGCTTTCAGGACATCCCGCTGATCGGCAGCATTTCGCGCCCCTATGCCTATGATCTGAGCTGGCGCAAGCCCGATCCGGGCGTCTTGCGGCGCGACTGTTTCGGTGTTGCGGAGCGAATCGATTACAAAGGCGGCGTCGTGACGCCGCTCACCCAGGCTGAGATCGCGCGCGTGCTCGACGAGGTGCAAGAAGCGCTCGGCACGGGCTGCTCGATAGCCGTCAATTTCATGTTCAGCTATCGCAATGCCGAACATGAGCGCGCGCTTGGCGAGGCCCTGCGCGCACGTTTTCCCACGGTTCCGGTTTCGCTCTCTCATGAGGTTGCACCGATCTGGCGCGAATATCACCGCGCGACGACGACCATCCTCGCGGCCTCCGTCAGACCCATGCTGCAGAGTTTCATCACCGATCTTGAGCGCGAGCTCAGCGCTCGCTCGCTCGGCGCGCGGCTCGCGATTATGAAGTCGAACGGGGGGCAGATGCTGTCCGACCATGCGCCCGATCGCTCAGCCGAGATCTTTCTGTCCGGCCTCGCGGGCGGTGTGATTGGTGGCCATTATTTTGCAGCTGTCGAAGGTTCAACTAACGCCGTCACGTTCGATATGGGCGGTACCAGTTGTGACGTCGGGGTGATCGATGGCGGCGACTATCGGTCCGTACCGCAGATCACGCTTGATTGGGGTATCCACGTCGTCGCGCCGCACATTGATTTTACGACAATCGGCGCGGGCGGTGGCTCGATTGCTCATGTCGGTCAGGACGGCTTGCTGAAGGTTGGGCCCCAGAGCGCAGGCGCGGAGCCTGGCCCGGCCTGCTATGGTAAGGGTGGCACAGAACCAACCGTGACCGACGCTAATGTGGTGCTTGGCCGCATCGATCCGGATTTTTTCCTCGGCGGTCGCGTGAAGCTTGATCGCAACGCTGCCCGCACTGCGGTTGAGACGCTCGCTGGGGCGCTCGACCTTTCGGTCGAAGAAGCGGCGAGTGCGATCATTGAAACCGTGAACGACAATATGGCGATCGCCGTCAGGCGGGTCACGATCGAGCGCGGGCTAGACTACCGCGAATTCGACCTGATCGCCTTTGGCGGCGCCGGGCCATTGCACGGCACGGAGCTCGCCCGCTCGGTCGGTATGCGCCGCACGTTGGTGCCCCTCTACCCGGGGCTGTGCTCTGCTTTTGGCACCGTCGTCGCCGATGTTCGCGTTGAGAAGAGCGTCACCGTCGGTTTCCGCTCCGATAACATGGCGCTTTCCGACGTTGCCGATGCCTTCGCGGCGCTCGAGACGCAGGCGCTGCATGAGCTGCGCGAGGAGGGTTTCGATGGCGAAGCCGTGCTTTCCCTAAGCGCCTCGGCGCGATATCGACTGCAAAGCCACGAAATCGATTTATCCGTGCTTCCCAGTGCGCTTGCGGGTGACGTCAAGACTCTGATCGAGACATTCCACGCCGAGCATGAGCGGCGCTTCGACTTCAAAACTCCTGGCAATCCGGTCGAGATCGTTCGCCTTTCTGTGCTCGCCCTCGGCGTATCGGAGCCGCCGATACTACCGAACTTGGCGCCCGGCGAGGCGCCTGAGGTTAGCGAAACACGTGCTGTTTGGTTCCGCGAGACAGGCTATGTAGAGACTCCGGTATTGCAGCGCGACGTGCTCGGTGCGGGTGCTGTGGTCGAAGGCCCGGCGGTTATTCTCGAAGAAGATTCGACGGTAATTGTGGCGCCCGGGGACCGCTTGGTCGTGACCCAAAAAGGCGTTCTTGAGATCTCGACTACCGAGGAGAGCGGGCACGCGCCGGGGCGACACCAGAAGGGCGGCGAACCCGACCTGATCACGCTCAACGTCATCCGCAATCGGCTTGACGCGATCTGCGACGAAATGGATCTGGAGGCGCTGCGGACGGCGCATTCGCCACTGTTTAGCGAGTCCAAGGATTTCTCGTGCATGCTGTTTGACCGCGATCTCCAACTGATCTCGCAGGCGCAGAACAATCCGGCGATCATTTGCGCCGGCCTCAGCACCGTGCCCTTCGTGGTCGAGGAGCTGGGCGAAGACTATTTCGAGCCTGGCGACGTAGTGGTGCACAACGATCCTTACCGCGGGGCCTGCCACATGCCAGAGCATATGCTGCTCGAAGGAATCTTCGTTGATGACGAGCTGGTCGGATATGCCGCGATCATCGCCCATATCGCCGAGATCGGCGGCATGGTGCCGGGCTCATTCGCCGTTACTGCTAGCGAGGTCTATCAGGAGGGTCTCAGGCTGCCGCCGATCAAACTGATGAAGCGCGGCGAACATGTTGAAGAGTTGTGGAAGGTAATCCTCGCGAACCACCGCACGCCCGAGGCTACGTTTGGCGATTTTCACGCCATGCTCGCCAGCCTCAAAGTCGCCGCGCGCCGCATGCCGGAATTGATACGGACCTATGGCCTCGATACATTGCGCGCCTCCACCAAGGCGTTGAACGCGGCTTCCGAGCGCTGGATGCGCGAGCAGATCAGGGCCATTCCGGATGGAATCTATTCGTTCGACGATCGCTATGAGGACGATCCGCGACGTAACGTTGCGCATGTCTTCCGCGTCGACGTCAACGTCGAGGGCGATGAAATTGTTGTGGACTACAGCCGGTCGGATAAGCAGGTCGATGCGGCGATCAACCTGACCTACGTGGCAACCGCCGCCGCTACCTATACCGGCATCCTACAAAGTATCAACGTGCGCGACGTACCGCTCAATCAGGGGGTATTTCGCCCGATCAGCATGATTGCCCCACCGGGCAGCATTCTCAACGTCAAGCACCCTGGAAGCTCTGTCGGCGGTAACTCAGACGGACAGCCGCGCGTTATCAACGCGATTTGGGGCGCGATGTCGCAGGCGTTGCCGGATCGGGCCTGCGCTGCCGATGGCGGCACCAATTGCCTTTTTCCAATGGGTGGCGTGCACCCCGAGACGGGCGAGTATTTTGCCCATCTTCATCTCGAAGGCGGCGGATGGGGTGCGCGCAAAGATCACGACGGCAACACCAACCTATTTTGCGCGCACGGCAGCACCATCGAGATTACACCCA
>CAUZWH010000318.1:0-4323 GCA_963583675.1 Alphaproteobacteria bacterium | reverse complement strand
GTGCTGCGCGTGGCGCGGCCACCGAACTTGCCCGAGCGTCGACCGCCGCCAAGAATGCCGCTTTGCGCGCTGCCGCACAGGCCCTGCGTGACGAAGGCGACCGATTGCTGAGCGCCAATCAGCATGACCTCGACGACGCTGGCGATCTCAACGCCGCGATGCGCGACCGGTTGGTCCTCACCGGCGATCGCATTGAGGCGATGGCGCGCGGCCTCGAAGAAGTCGCCGAACTCGATGATCCCATCGGCTCGATTATCGACAGCTGGGAACGACCCAACGGATTGGCCATCAGCCGGGTTCGCGTGCCGCTCGGCGTCATCGGCATCATCTACGAATCACGTCCCAACGTAACCGCGGACGCGGGTGCGCTGTGCATCAAATCAGGCAATGCGGTGATCTTGCGCGGTGGCTCTGAAAGCTATCACTCGTCACAAGCAATCCACGCTTGCCTGGTACGCGGGCTCAAAGCGGCCGACCTGCCTGAGGCAGCGGTGCAACTTGTGCCGACCCCCGATCGTGCCGCCGTGGGCGAGTTGCTGCGGATGAGCGACTACGTCGACGTCATCGTGCCGCGCGGCGGGCGATCGCTGATCGAACGCGTGCGCGACGAAAGCCGGATCCCGGTGATCTCCCATCTTGACGGCAATTGCCACGTCTACGTCGACCGCGCTGCAAATCTCGATATGGCGGTCAACATTGTTCATAACGCCAAACTCAGGCGAACCGGCATTTGCGGCGCCGCCGAGTCGCTTCTCATCGATCGACCCACCGTAGCAACGCATTTGCCCGCGATCCTTGATGATTTGATCGATGCCGGCTGCGAGATCCGCGGTGATGCCGAAACTTGCAATCTTGACCAGCGGGTCGTCCCCGCCAGCGAGGCGGATTGGGATACCGAATACCTCGATGCGATCATCTCGGTGAAAGTCGTCGACGGGGTCGACCAGGCGATCGAACACATCAGCCAACACAGCTCCCATCACACCGAAAGCATCATCACCGAGGATGCCGGCGCCGCGGAAAAATTTCTTGGCGAAATCGATAGCGGAATAGTCCTCCACAATGCGTCGACCCAATACGCCGATGGTGGCGAGTTCGGAATGGGCGCAGAGATCGGCATTTCGACCAGCAAGTTCCACGCCCGCGGACCGGTCGGCGTCGAACAACTAACGAGCCTGAAATACGTCGTGCGCGGTTCTGGTCAGGTGCGGCCCTGACCTACCTTCTGCCGCATGTACTTTTAGTCGGTGGCTTGACCCATCGGGGTCAACTCTAGCTTGAACAGTTCCAACTCTAGCGTTCTCCGGCATCGCGACCCTGCCTTCGCCATCCATGGCGACCGGCGGATCGGTCTGCTTGGCGGCTCGTTCAATCCCGCCCATGAGGGCCATCGCCATATCAGCCTGTTGGCGCTCAAACTGCTCGGACTTCATCAAGTGTGGTGGCTTGTTTCGCCCCAGAATCCGCTGAAGCCAAGCCGGGGCATGGCGCCCTTCGAGGACCGCACGACCGAGGCGCGCGTGGTTGCACGCCATCCGCTCATTCGCGTGAGCGAAATCGAAGCCAGCCTCGGCACCCGCTACACCGCCGATACGTTGCAAGTGCTGAATACCACCCATCGCCACATGCGCTTCGTCTGGATTATGGGTGCGGATAATTTGCTGCAATTACCAGGTTGGCGGCGGTGGCCGGATATCTTCGAATCCGTTCCCATTGCGGTGTTTGATCGGCCCACCTATTCTTTGCGGGCTTTGCAAGGAAAAGCCGCACGCCGCTTCAGAGGCGCACGTATTCATCCGCGCCAGGCTCGCCGATTGGCGAGCCTAACCCCACCCGCATGGGTATTCCTAGACCGGGCGCGTGACCCGCGTTCGGCGACAGCAATCCGCGTTCAACGTGGTGACGCCAACCCGTCATGACATTCTCAAGGGAGATCCGATCATAGGACGACCACCATCCGCCGACCTACCCGGCGACACGCAGCAGCATTCGCACGAGGCGATCGCACTGCGCGATCTTATCGAACAATCCCTCACCGATGGCAAAGCGCAAGATATCGTCACGATAGACCTGCTCGGCAAGACCACGATAGCCGATTTCATGATGGTCGCGTGCGGCGGTTCGCTGCGACAGGTGAACGCGCTGACCGAACGTTTGCGTGTGGATCTGAAAAAAATCCTACGGCGAACGCCGACGGTCGAAGGGCAGGAAACCTGCGACTGGGTGCTGATCGACGCGGGTGACGTCGTCGTCCATTTGTTCCGGCCCGAAGTGCGTCGTTTCTACAATATCGAGAAAATGTGGACCGTCGACTTTTCGGCCGAGCAAGTCGCGGTCTGAGTTGAGGGACTGTATGGGCCTTTGGTCTTAGGACCTCTTGGGACCCATTAACACCTTAGCGCTTCGATTCACGCCGCCATGAAAATCACGATTGCGGCCGTCGGCCGGCTACGATCCGGCCCGGCCAAGACTCTGTTCGACGACTATACGAAGCGCCTGAAGTGGCCGGTGACGCTGCGCGAAGTCGGCAACGGTCGCGGCTCGTCGGCGGCCGAGCGCTTACGAAACGAAACCAAGGCACTCGCCGGCGCCATTCCCAAAGGCGCAACCGTTGTTGGGCTCGATGAAGCTGGAGATCAGCTCTCCAGCCGTAAGTTTGCCGCGCGGCTCGAGCAATGGCGCGACGGCGGCGTAAAGGAACTTGCCTTTGTGATCGGTGGCGCCGATGGCCTCGCCGCCGAAATTACCGCCGACGCGGCCAGGATGATCGCGTTAGGTCCACAAACCTGGCCTCATTTCCTGGTCCGCGCCATGTTGGCGGAGCAACTCTACCGGGCCTATACGATCTTAACGGGCCACCCCTACCATCGCGAATGATTCCCGGATCGATCGATGGGCCAGCGATCGATCCAACTAGCCAGTCCCGCCGACCAAGGCTATAACGCCGCAATGGTGGCAATAAACCGGCCGAAGCCCGTTATTCTTTGCGTTCTCGACGGTTGGGGACACCGCGAGGAGCGCGCTCACAACGCAATTGCGCTCGCGCGTACACCGTCGCTGGACCGACTTTTCGCATCCTCGCCCCACGTCCTCCTCAATGCATCATCGAGTGATGTCGGATTGCCGCTCGGTCAAATGGGAAACTCCGAGGTCGGTCATATGAATCTCGGTGCGGGCCGCGTCGTCGTCCAGGATTTGCCTCGGGTTGATGCCGCGATCGCGGACGGCACGCTGTTTCAAACGCCAGTTTTCGCCGATTTGATTGGTACGCTGAGAAAAAGTGGCGGCACCTGCCACGTCCTCGGACTGCTGTCGCCCGGCGGTGTGCATGCTCATCAAACCCATATCGCAGCGTTCGCACGCGAAGTAGCGGCCCACGACGTACCGGTTGCCATTCACGCATTTCTCGACGGCCGCGACACACCGCCCAAAAGCGCCCTGGCATATTTGTCCGAATTCCTCAGCGAATTGCCCGAAACCGGCGTTACGATGGCAACCGTGAGCGGTCGTTACTATGGGATGGACCGCGACCAGCGCTGGGAGCGGGTCGAACGGGCGTATCGCGCAATTGCATTGGGCGAGGGCGGTCACGCCGGCGACCCAATCGAGGCGGTCAGCGCGGCGTACGAGGCCGGAATCACCGACGAATTCATCGCCCCCACCGCGATCGGCAGCTATGCGGGAATGGCCGCGGGGGACGGCCTAGTGATGATGAATTTCCGGTCCGACCGGGCGCGGGAAATCCTCTCCGCGTTGGTCGATCCGTCGTTCGATGGGTTTGCCCGGGCGGGAATGAACGACTTTGCCAGTAGGGTCGGGTTGGTTTCCTATTCGGCAGCCCTCGACCGCCAATTGACCGCGCTGTTACCGCCGGTAGCAGTGCTGGCCTCGCTGGGAGAACTGATCGCCGCCGCGGGTCTGAACCAACTGCGCATTGCCGAGACCGAGAAATACGCGCACGTCACGTTCTTCTTCAACGGCGGTGTTGAGGAACCCTTCGCGGGTGAAGAACGTATCCTAATTCCGTCACCGAAGGTCGCTACCTACGACCTCAAGCCCGAAATGTCGGCCTTTGATGTCACCGACCAGCTTATCGAAGCGATCGAACGGGGCCATTTCGATTTCATCCTCGTCAACTATGCCAATACCGATATGGTCGGGCACACTGGAAATCTTGACGCTGCAATCAGTGCGGTGGAAGCCGTCGACACCTGCGTTAGCCGCGTTGCGGACGCCGTAGTGAAGAGCGGCGGGACGCTTATTGTGACCGCCGATCACGGCAACGCTGAACGGATGTTCGATCCCACAACCGCGCAAGCACAC
>CAUZWH010000317.1:0-4324 GCA_963583675.1 Alphaproteobacteria bacterium | reverse complement strand
GGCGAGGGAGTCAACATCGCCGCACGACTGCAAACCTTCGCCGAACCCGGGGGGATCTGCATTTCACGGTCGGTCCACGATCAGGTCCGTAACAAATTTACTCTTGGCTACGAATTCCTCGGCGAGCGCAGTGTAAAAAACATCGCCGAACCACAAGGCGTGTTTCGCGTCGACATGGATCCAACGTCTAGCAAGCACGCCGAACCGCCGCGGCGCCCAGCACCTGAAAACTCCGATGCATCCAACGCAATCCCTACCCATCTGCCAACCAGTCGGTGGATTCCACCAATCTTGGCGCTATGTGTTGCGCTGGGCGTGCTGGGTGCACATCGCCTATACGCCGGTCGTATCGCGACGGGCATTTTTTTCTTCACCGGCGGCGGGCTCGTGATCTGGTGGCTGGTTGATATCTTTCAGATCATCGGGGGGCGCTTTAGTGATATCGACGGCAACCGGTTTGACCGCTGGTAGTGAGGCGCTGCTACCCGAAGCGCGCGACTTACTGGAGACGGTATTACCTCCGCATCTTTGTCGATTCCACGAGCTACTTCCGGTGGGAGAAACCTCCTTGCGTTGCACCACCGCGCACCGGCTCCCGGTCTTGACCTGGTTAGGCCAACTACCCCAGCCCGCCCCAAGGTCAATTCGAAGCTTGGTATTGGCTTTTACCAAAATGGCACCGCAGCTCCAGTGGGGACAGACCTATACCGCCGCTGACGTGTCCGCCAATTTCCTGGAGCGCTACGGTTGGCACGAGGTGGTGGGAACGCGCGGGCCCATCGCTAGTAAAGATATTGCGCTGGGATTTCTTCTGCTTGGCCGGAGGTCGAATATCCCCGGCACGCTCACGACGCAGATGAGGTGTATGTCGCTTTGGCGGGTTCGGCCTGGTGGCGGCGCGATGAAGGGGCATTTGCAACCCAGCCGCCCGGCGCGGTCATCCACCATCCGTCAGGTATGCCGCACGCGATGCGCACGACAGTGGCGCCGATGTTGGCGCTTTATGTTTGGTGCGGTGCTGACTTAACCGAGAAGTCACGCTTCACCGTATAGCTCGTGCCACTGGGCGTTTTTGTCTGCAGGTGATCAACCGGATCAGTCGATCTCTATGTCGGCTAGACGTCACCCCAGTTCTTGCCGTTGATAGCTTCCCACACCTGCATGTCGAAATGGTGCACGGCGTGCTCGCTTTTCCACGTGCGCTCCGGGTCGATCATCAATCGGCCCTGGTTATAGCCGCGCGATTTCATGCCGCGTTGTTGCTTGGTCATGCACGGGCTGTCCTCGGGCCAGATCCGGTCGCGATAGTAATTGAACTGCTTGATGTCCATCTCTGTCGCAGGGTCGTTGACGCACATATTATCGATCGTCGACGCCGCGGTTTCGGGACCCTCCGGCCAGACGATTTGTACTTTGAAGTTCGACGGTCCCTGGTGGGTGAGCAAGATCAGGTTGGGAAATGCCGTCCAAATGTAGACGTCCTTAACCTCATCTTCGCCGCCGGCGCCGTAGGGGCTCTCGGCATCCTTGTCGGCAGTAACCTCGACCGCGTCCCAATGCTCATGGATGGTGATGTCGAAGCTGGGTTCGAGATACGCGCCTTCGCCGGCCATCACGCCGGGATGAACGGTAGGGCAGTGGTAGCACTCGTTCTGGTCGAGCACGAACTTCCAGTTGAAGTCGCAATCGTAATAATCTTGGCGAACGAATTTGAGGTCGTCGAAGCGCGGTACTTTGGAGAGGATGTCGTCCTCGAGGCCGGGCCAATAATCAACAATCGGCGCTGCGTCGGGGTCAAGATTAACAAACACCATGTTGGCCATCGTATCGACGCGGATTTCCGACAGGCTGAAATCTTCATGCTGAAACCCGGCGACGTTCTCGGCATTTCCGGCTGCTTTCAACGCGCCGTGAGTGTCGTATGACCAAGCGTGAAACGGGCAGGTGAGGATGGATTTGTTGCCCTTGCCTTCAACCAGGATATGGCCACGGTGCATGCAGACATTGTAGTAGGCCCGTAGTTCCCCCGATTTGGCACGGATCACAAACACCTGCTGATCGATGATCTTGCCCGTGATGTAATCGCCGGCTTCCTGGAGATCAAACGTGTAGCCGACCAATTGCCAGGTTTTGAACCAGATCTCTTCCTGCTCGCGCCGATAAATCTCAGGCTCGTGGTAGTAGTGCGACGGTAGCGTGTAAGCATGATCGGCATCGGGCGAGAAACGTTCGATGCGCTGAGCGGGGGCGCGAAGTGCCATGAATTCCTCATCGCGAAAAGTTGGTCAGGGTAGATTTTGAAGGTAACCGAACGCGAGCGATTGATCCAGGTTAGGGTCGCACCGGACCCGGTGCAGGGCTGCGTTTTACGGTATGGAAGCCGGGGCTTCGTTAGCGCAGGTGGCCCGACGGATTGCCACCGCAAACGTGAAGCGTGAAGCTCAGCGTCAACGAGCGCTAGCCATAGCTCTTGCCGTTGAGGGCTTCCCACACCTGTTTGTCGAAATGGTGGACGGCGTGTTCGCTGCGCCAGGTGCGGTCGGTGTCGACCATCAACCGGCCCTGTTGATAGCCGCGTGACTTCATGCCGCGCTGCTGCTTGGTCATGGCCGGGCTGTCTTCGGGCCAGATGCGATCGCGGAAATACATGACTGAGCACGAGATCGTAAGCCGAACAGAGGCATGTCTGAGCGCCAACCCTGGCCGTATTCCAGCCTCGGCCGCGGTCACTTTGAAAGCGATCGCGTGATCTATACAAACGTCAGAGGGTCAATTGACTTGTGTATAGCTGCGCGAGGCGCTCCATGGAGGGTCGATATAGGCCCCCCAGGGGGGGTGGCGGTAGTACGGGGGGCCATCGCACAAAATTTTTCCGGTTTTTCATTGACGCGCATCGAAAATGCGGGCGGGCTGGGCGCACCCAGCGACGGACCACAGGCAGACGCACTACCTGCCGACGACGGTTCGGTAGTTCAGGTTGGTAACCAATCCGGCCCCGCATAGAGCGTGACCTACGACAATCGTGCTCTGGCGGTCGCTGTCGAGCAGTATCTGCACTGGCAGCGCTGGGGTCTGACGCACCACGAGATGATGACCTCTGTTGGCGGACACTTCTTTGCCGGCATGACGGGCGACGACGTCATCGTCGAGCTGGTGCAAGCCTGGCACGGGCTGGAGAGATGACACTACCTAGAGAGACAGTGCTGACAGGTGCCGCGCATCCAGGCACCGAGCTGCAGGTGCTGCAGGTGCTGCAGTCCGCAGGCGGCTACTATCTTGGGTTCCTCAATCGTGACGGTGCGCCGTACTCAAGAGAGACCGATTACATGGGCTACTCGGACGCTGAGGTCATGTACGAGATGGTCAGACATGTCAGGCTCAACGATATCGATGCGGTGCCTGTATGAGTGTGAGTGTGGGCAGCCGCGCACGCTGGTCGCAGAAGCTAGCGCAAGCGATGGTTGATGCCGATCTGTCTATTTACGCCGCAGCGCAGCTCTGGGGTCTCGACAGGGTCAAGGTCCAGCGGCTGCTGCGGAGCGATATGGCGCGCAGACCTATTCAGGTAGTCGAGTGGGTTGAGAAGCAGGCGAAGCGTGCCAGCGATTGACGAAGGCTTCGAGGATCGATGCCACGACCGCTTGCTGGCCGCGAAGCTGTTGTCGATCCTGAGCGTGCGCAATCGACAGGCAACGCTCCTTTGGATGGCCGGCAGAACGTACAAAGAGATCGGCGCGGCGATCGGATCGATCTCACGCCGCACACAGAGAATTACGAGTGAGCCTGGGGTGTCGGTAGAACGCGCCAGGCAGATTGTCGCAGGATCTGTTCGGCGAATGCGCACGCAGGCCCAGAAGTGGCGCCTGGCCTCGTACAGGAACGAGAGGACACCGGACGGCGCCGGTGCCTGCTCGAGGATCGAGCCAAGCCCTAGCCGCTCACGAGCGCAGCTGTTTGTCTACGATCCGGTCCGCAAGATGAGCGATCGATATGTATGCACAGCTTATAACGGCGTGCCCGATGAGAAGTGGAAGCTGATGGGGAGCCGAAAAGTAAAGGTCTCGAAGCTAGCGAAGCTTCGCGCTAGTAGGCATCGCGCTTGCGATGAAAGCCTATGAAAATCTGAAACCACAAAGTGAAAGATTTTTTATGGGCGATCTATTAGCGAATGCTTATCAAGTCGCGAGGACTACTAGGGAGTATGAGGGCAGCAAAATTGGGCTGTCAATCCCCAAGGGTAAAGAGATAAGCAACGACCGCAGCCACGAGCTACGAGTGCTCCTGCGCAGGGTCTCTAAATCTCGATCGCCACGATTTATTGAGC
>CAUZWH010000316.1:0-4349 GCA_963583675.1 Alphaproteobacteria bacterium | reverse complement strand
GAGAATCCATGGTCCACCAGCCTCGAGCGTGACTTCGAGCAATTTGAAAGCCTTTTCGTAAGCGGCGACGGCATGCAGTACGAACGGCGAGCGCGCGCCCAACTCGTAGGTTGATAAGAAGCGATCGCGACGGCGCGGGTCGCCGACGTTGCGAAAGCGCGCCTCGCGTAAGTCCTCGGGCATTTTCTTCATGCGCTCACGGAACATAGCGGAGAAGCTTATGTCGGTCGTGCCGTCATGCAGCCCCTCATCAACCGCTTTACCCCACAACCGCATTCGCGATCGCAACAACGGGTCGGTTGTGCTCAGGGGTGGTTCAGGAAATGTGTCGTCCAAGTACTCGCAGATTAGCGTCGATTCAATGATCGGTTGGCCGTCGTGGACCACGGTCGGAACAACACCTTTGGGATTGAGCTTGAGGTAATCTGGGTGGTACTGCTCAGCACGAAAGAGGTTGACCTCGACTGACTGCCAATCAAGACCTTTTTTGCACAGCACAATACGAACCTTCTGGCAGCATACCGAGTTACTCAACTGGTAGAGTGTAATCATCGATTTTCCTCAGAACGCATCGCTTCGAAGAGGCTCTCGGCCTCTGGACCGAACACGCGTCCGCGACCGAATAACCTTGCCTGGAACGCACCGTCAGCGGCTGGCGCGACGCGGCGCGCGATCGCTACCGGTGGCGCGTCGTGGGCTGCCATGCCCACGCCGACCGAATCAATAAGCCTAACCTTAGCGGCATGAACGGCAACATTCGGCATGTCGTCGTATTCGAGACCGGCAGTGAAATCGACCGATTTTTCAACCAATGCATCCATTCCGCGATCCGTCTAGCCTGTGATCGGAAGCGCTAGCTGATCAGCCAGCCAGCGGGCCGCCGCGAGCAGGGCGCACTCGTCACGACGCGGCGAGATCAATTGGACACCGATGGGCAGACCCGTGGGGCCACTACCAACCGGGAGATGCAGGCAGGGGACGTGCATCATGGTCCATAGCCGGTTGAACACCGCGTTGCCTGTCGATTGCAATCCGGCCGGCGCCTCACCTGGCGCACTCAGCGTCAGAATGATTTCGTCGGCGGCGAAGAGTTCCGACATCTGCTCGCGGCACTTGCGCACCAGCTTCCACTTTTCATTAATCTCGGTGGGCGACACACCGCTGCTCGACTCGATGAAACTGCGTATCGGCTCGCTGAGTTGATCGCGTGCCTCGGCCATCTCGCGCGCGAGCGACAGCGCCATGTCGGCGGAAAGAAGCACGCGGTATACCGAATCGAGTGCCCCGAACTCAGCCGGCAGGTCAACCTCGCGACAGGCCTGGCTTGCGGCGCTCGCCCTGGCCGCAACCTCGTCGTACAGCTGCTGCATCGGCGTCTCGGCATCACTCCAGTGACCGGTGCGGCACAGCGCCAGGCGGGGCGTAGCAGTCGCCTCGGCTGGCGTCGCCGGATTGTCGTCGGCAAGCACCCGCATTAGCAGAGCGACATCGTCTAGCGAACGCACCATGAAACCGATGGTATCGAGGCCGGGCGAAAGATATTTAAGCCCGCGGGTCGGGATGCGGCCATAGCTCGGCTTGTAGCCGATCACACCGCAAAAAGCCGATGGCCGGATGACCGAACCGCCGGTTTGAGTGCCAAGTGCCGCCGGCACCATTCGATCGGCGACCGCCGCGGCGGATCCGCTCGACGAACCGCCCGGCGTGTGCTCCGGATTGTGCGGATTGGTCGTTTTTCCGGGTCGCTGGAACGCGAATTCGGTGGTGACCGTTTTGCCCATGATGATGGCACCGGCCGCTTTTAGTTTGGCGACGCATTCGGCATCTGCTGCCGGGATGCGGCCCCGATATATAGGTGAATCGCGTTCGGTCGGCATGTCGGCGGTATCGATCACATCCTTGATACCGATCGGCACACCGTGCAGCGGGCCGGACGGTGCTTCGCGATCGCACTGCCGCGCCTGTTCGCGAATCTGCTCGGGGTCGAGCCATGCCCAGGCGCCAACAGCCGCTTCGCGTTGGTCGATTCGTGCAAGCAGGCTGTCAACCAATGCTTCGGAAGTGAGTTGGCGCGCGGCAATCGCCTGGGCCGCGGCGGTGACCGACAATGACGCGGGGTCGTCGACTATCGCTTGGTTCTGCGATGCGTATTTCTCGCGCGTTTTTTGGGTCGCGGCCACATCTAGCGCGCCCGAGGTATCGATCATCACGCCGTACGTGTGCTCGGCGATGTCCGTGCTGATGTGGTCATCAAGCCAATCGTCGAGCACAGCCTGCGGGTCGCGTTCCATAGGATCGCCGTAGCCGCCGCTATTGGGGCCGACATAGCGCAGCGAATCGCCCGCCTTCAATCGCAGGCCGGTCGCCTTCGAAGGCCAGGATTCCTCGTCGGCCTGACCTGAATTCTTCGTCAACTTGCCGGGCAGCCCATCGCGCCCGCCGAACACCCCGACGGGCGCTTCGAGGTGACGATCGCCATTGGCAGACATGAACCCGTCGACCAGGAAGCGCACTTCGCGGGTGACGCCGATGCCGCCGCGCCAGCGCCCGGCGCCCGGCGGTTCGTCGCGCATCTGGTAGCGCTCGACCCGCAGCGGGTAGTGCATCTCGACTTCTTCGATCGGCACATTGCGCGTGTTGGCGAGCAAATTATCGACAGTATCGAGGCCATCCTTGGTCGCCCGACCGCCGTAGCTGCCCTCGTTGATTTCAACGCAGACCCAGTATTGCTGCCGCGCCTCATGGAAGCCGGAATAGGAAATGGTCATCACCGTGGCCGCGTTACCGGCGGTTGCGCGATCGGGGATCACCGGCGCCAACGCCCGGATAACGCAATCGATCACCCGCTGGATCTGGGCCATGCGCGAGGTGCAGGCCCGCGGGAAGTTTGGGTTGAAGATACTGCCCTTGGGTGCGATCGCCGAGATCGGCCGGAACATGCCGTCGTTTTGCGGGATGAACTCTTCGGACTCCGCGTCGTCGAGCATCAACGTGCGAATCGCATAGAAACAGCCAACCTGAAGCGAGCCTTCGAAGGGCACATTGTAGGCGGTTTCGACCTCGTCGGCCGATCCGGTGAGGTCGATGACGACGTCGGTGCCGCGCACCTTGACCGTGACATTGACCTTGAGCGGCACGTCCCAGTTGCGCCCGTCATTATCGAGCCAGCTTTCGGCGTGATAGTCGCCGTCGGGAATTTTCTCGATCTCAGCGCGCAACCGGCGCTCCGAGTAATCCATCCAATGATAAGCGGTCCCCATCACTGTGGCAGCATCGTACTTGTCGATCAGCGCGAGAAAACGATCGCGGCCGAGATGCACCGCGGCGATCATCGCCTCGATGTCGGCAGCGTTGAACTCGGGCGTTCGCACGCTGTCTTGCAGCAGGCTCCACACCTCCTCGTTGCGGCGGCCGCGCTCGTAGAGCTTAATCGAGTTGAAGAGCGTGCCCTCGGCGTACACATCGATCAGGTCGACATTGACACCGGGGGTCGCGGCGCCGACGTCGATCAGATGGGCGGTCGCAGCAGCGAATCCAATCAAGTCGCCATGGTAAAAAATTGGCAGCGCCACGCCCATATCCGGTGTGTGCGAGGCACCGAAATAGGGGTGATTGTGGATGATGATGTCGCCGTCATAAACCTGACCACCGAGCTGTCCCATGAAGCCGCGGATGTAGGCCGGCAACGAGCCGATGTGCATCGGCGAGCTCTCGCTTTCGCACATCTCGCGCCCCTCGGCGTCGAACAGGCCGCAGCCGAGGTCTTCCGACTCTCGAATAATGCTCGAATACGACATCCGGTAGAGCGTTTGCGCCATCTCGCGCGCGACAGTGTTGAAGGCGCCGCCGATCACCCGCGCCGTAACCGGATCGATTTGGACGTCTTTGAGAGTCTGCGGCGTGTGCACGAACGCCGCCGGCCCAGCGTCATAGCCCGCGACGCATGCTTCCAAACTGCGTGCCGACGCGGTCTCGATCTTGTCGCCGAACGACAGGGCAGCGAGTACCGGATCGTCGGCGACGGCAACGCAGTGGCTGATCTTGCGACCGTTGGCCTTGAACTCGCCCTCGACGACAAGATCGCCACCGGCGACGTTGTGCAGGCGGACGTCGAAATGCCAATCGTCGCCGAACCGGGCGTCGAGCCGGTTAGCGATATCACGGGGAATCGGCGTGGGGCCGGTCTCGCTCATAACGCAAGCCGGTCAACGACACGGCCGATATCATCGGCCTCGTCAAGATCCCACAACGCCTTGACGCCTTTGGGGGTCATTTTGCCCTTAACGACTGCTCGTCTATTAGGTCCGGTCATCCCTGCCACGTCAAGAGGTCTCAAAAATTTGGGATCT
>CAUZWH010000315.1:0-4354 GCA_963583675.1 Alphaproteobacteria bacterium | reverse complement strand
ATCGATGATCACATACATCAGGTCGCCGATTAAATTCAGGACTAGGCCCATCAGCGTGAACACGAACATGGTGCCGAACATCACCGGGTAGTCGCGTGCAATCACCGATTGGAAGCCGAGCAGCCCAAGCCCATCGAGCGAGAAGATGATCTCGGTCAGGAGTGCGCCGGTAAACAAAATGCCGATGAACGCCCCGGGGAAACCGGCGATCACGATCAGCATGGCGTTGCGGAAAACGTGCCCGTAGAGTACCCGGTGCTCGCTCAGCCCCTTGGCCCGTGCCGTCATCACATATTGCATGTTGATCTGATCGAGGAACGAATTCTTGGTCAGCATGGTGAGCCCGGCGAAACCGCCGATCACCAGCGATAGAACCGGCAGTGCGATGTGCCAGAAATAATCGAGAATCTTATTGCCGAAGCTGAGCTCGCTGAAATTCTCGGAAAACAACCCGCGTAACGGGAACCAATCGAGGTAGCTGCCGCCGGCGAACACCACGATTAGGAGTACCGCGAACAGGAAACTCGGGATCGCTTGACCGAAGATGATGATCCCACTGGTCCATACGTCGAACCCGGTGCCGTCGCGCACCGCCTTGCGGATGCCGAGCGGTATCGAGATCAGGTAGACGAGCAAGGTGGTCCACAGGCCGAGCGAGATCGACACCGGCATTTTATCGACCACGAGTTGAACCACGGATCGGTCGCGGAAGTAGCTGTCGCCAAAATCAAGGCGGATGTAGTTGCCCATCATAATGAGAAAGCGCTCGTGGGCGGGCTTGTCGAAGCCGTACAGCTTCTCGAGTTCCTTGACGAATTCGGGGTCGAGACCGCGGGCACCGCGATACTTGCTAGTGATGCCGGTATAGCCGCCGGCTTGGGCACGCTGCTGACCACCCTGCACCTCGCTGCCACCGGCCCCGCCGATCCGCGCGGTGGGATCGACGGCAGTACCACTGATCTGAGCGATTAGCTGCTCAACCGGGCCACCGGGCGCGACTTGGACCACTGCAAAGTTGATCACCATGATCCCGAACAGCGTCGGTATGATCAGCAACAGGCGGCGGACGATATATGCGAGCATTAGGGGCGCGGGTTAGTCATGGACCGGCGAGACCTTAGCAGGGTCGGGACCCTGGTTGAGTATATTCCGGCGCAAAGGTTCAGTTTGCGCCGCCGCGTTTTGCTTCCAGCGCGTCGGCCTTGGCTTGGTCGTACCACCAGGTGTGTGGGTAGCCCTCGGAATATTTAGGTTTGAGAGGTGGCCGTCCGAACTTGTCCCAATAGGCGATGTTGTGCTCGGCTTTGAACCATTGCGGAATAAAGTAGTGGTTCCACAGCAAGACGCGATCGAGTGCGCGCGCCGCCGTGGTCAGCGCATCGCGGTCGGCCACACCAATCAGCGTCTCAATTAATCCGTCGACCGCCTTGTTCTTGATTCCACTCAAGTTGTAGCTGCCCGACACATCGGCTGTGTCCGACCCCCACATGTTGCGCTGTTCGATGCCGGGGGTAAGCGACATCAGAAAGCGCGCTGTGATGATGTCGTAATCGAACTCGTTGAGTCGATTCTGATATTGCGCCGAGTCGACGACGCGAATCTTGGCAGCGATGCCGACGCGTTCGAGATTGCGCGCGTACGGGCCGATGATCCGTTCAAATGTTGGCTGATCGGTGAGGAATTCGATCTTCATCACTTCGCCGGCGGCGTTGGTCAGCTTGCCGTTTTGGATCGTCCAGCCAGCCTCGCGCAGCAGCCGAATTGCGATGCGAAAATTCTTGCGATTGTTGCCGCTGCCATCGGTCTCTGGAAAGGTGGGAGGCCGGGTGAACAAAGCTTCAGGAAGTTGCCCGCGATAGGGTTCGAGCAATGCAAGCTCGGATGGTCCAGGCACCCCCCGCGCGGCGAGATTGGTGTTCTCGAAAATGCTCTGATTTCGTTTGTACAGGCTGTGGAAGATGTTTTTGTTGAGCCATTCGTAATCGAAAACGTAATCGAGCGCCTCGCGCACCCGGCGATCCGAAAGTTTGTCGCGTCGCGTATTGATGAAGAAGGCCTGCGCGCCGGCCGGTCGCGCGTCTTTAAGGGTCGCGCGGACTACCCAGCCTTTAGTGACCGCTGGGAAGGTGTAGGCCGTGGCCCAATCCTTCGAGGTGAACTCCTCGCGAAAGTCGTAGGCATAGGCCTTGAACCCTTCGAGGTCGATCTGCCGGTCGCGATAATAGTCGATACGAAAGCGATCGAAGTTATAGCGCCCGACATTGACCGGTAGGTCGCGAGCCCAGTAGTTGGGCGTCCGTTCGAAGACAACGCTGCGTCCTTGGTCGGCTTTGACTATGCGGTAGGGACCGCTGCCGAGGATTGGATTGAGTGTCGACTTGTCGAATTTATGCTCGGTGAAGTACGCCTTCGAGAGCACCGGGATACCGGCGGCGACGAGCGGTAGATCACGATTGGCATTGGCGCCGAAGGAGAATTTGACCTGGTTGGGTGAAACCACTTCAGCATTTTCGATATCGCGGTAGACAACCCGAAACCGCGGGTGGCCCTTCTTTTTGATAGTTTCGAAGCTGAACACCACGTCGCCCGGTGTCACGGGCGTGCCGTCATTGAAGCGGGCCCCGTCGTCGAGCGTGAATACGACCCACGCTTTACCAGGCCCGACCTCGACGCTCTTGGCCACCAGGCCGTACACCGAATCGGGTTCGTCACCCGACGCGGTCATGAGTGTGTCGAACTGCAGGAGCGCGTAGCGATCGTAAACCGAATCCCCTTTCAAAACGAAGGGGTTGAGATTGTCGAATGAACCGACCCACGAAATGCGCATCTCGCCGCCTTTGGGCGCATTGGGATTGACGTAGTCGAAGTGGGCAAAGCCCGGAGGATATTTGAGATTGCCAAAGATCGATAGGCCGTGCGCTGGCCCGGATTGGGCAAACGCCATGCCGGGCAACAGGAGCAGCGAGATCAGGACGATTGCGACTGCGACGTGGGTCCGAGACTGTTTCAGGTCACACATTTCAACCTCCCGGCACCGCACGACTGCCACCTAATTCGATCCCTTGAGCGTGACGACACCGGCGTCGAGCGCCTTTGCCTTGGCCGGGTCGACCCACCAGGTGTCAAAGCCAAAGCCATATTTGGGCGCGATCTTGGGGCGGCTGAATTTATTCCAGTAGGCGACACGGAAACTGCGGATGTGCCATTGTGGAATGACGTAGTGGCCCCACAACAGCACGCGGTCGAGCGCCCGGGTGTGGGCGATCAAGCTCGCGCGATCAGGCGCGTTGATAACGAGGTCGATGAGTTCGTCAACCACCGGATCTTTGACGCCGATGATGTTACGGCTGCCATCAATTTCGGCCTTGGAGGAATGCCAAAAGTCGATCTGTTCATTCCCGGGTGATAGCGATTGACGGAACGTGGAAACCACGATGTCGAAATCGAATTGGTCAAGGCGGTTTTGATACTGTGCGCTGTCAACAATGCGGATCCTGCTTTTGATCCCCAGGCGCGACAAATTCTTGATCATCGGCGAAACGATGCGTTCGAACTGGGGGTCGACGAGCAGAAATTCGACCTCTAACTGCTCGCCGGTATTCGGGTCGACGAGCTCGCGGTTTTTTACCGCATATCCAGCCGCGTCGAGCAACTTCTTGGCCGTCCTCAGATTGCCGCGGATTTTTCCGGAGCCATCGGTTTTGGGCGGTTGGTAGGCGGTGGTGAACACTTCGTTGGGAACCCGCCCGCGGTATTTCTCCAGGATCGCGAGCTCCATGCCACCTGGAAGCTCACTTGATGCCAACTCTGAATTCGAAAAAAAGCTCGTCGTCCGCGTGTATTGGCCATAAAAAAGATTGGTGTTCGACCATTCGAAATCAAAGGTGTAGGCGATCGCCTCGCGGACCGCGCGTTCTTTGAGCTTGGGCCGGCGGGTATTGAGGACGAAGCCCTGCATGCCGGTTGGGTTCTCGTGGCGGATCTGCTCCTTGACGACAAGGCCTTTGCGTATCCCGGGAAAGTCATAGCCGGTCGCCCAGCTTTTGGATCCGTTCTCGGCCCGAAAATCGTACTCATGCGCCTTGAATGCTTCCAGGGCGACCGTTTGATCGAGATAGTAGTCGAAGCGAATGCGGTCGAAGTTATGCCGCCCGATGTTGGTGGGAAGATCCTTTCCCCAATGATCGGGGACGCGTTCGTAGGTGATTGAGCGACCGGCATCGAGTTCGGCGATGCGGTAGGGACCGCTGCCTAGCGGCGGCTCCAGAGTCGTCTTTTCGAAATCATGGCTGTCGTAGTAATGCTTGGGCAGCACCGTTAGCTGGCCGATGATCCCGGGTAATTCGCGATTCTT
>CAUZWH010000314.1:0-4358 GCA_963583675.1 Alphaproteobacteria bacterium | reverse complement strand
TACGCACCCCGACATGAACGCCTGCTGTGAACAAACGCTTAGGCGCATCCCATGCCTGCGCGCGATCGCCGCCAGGTCGTTCGTTAGGTCGCGTTTGAATTGAGGGATTTCGTCGTTCCACGCGAACCCGTTCAGTGCAGCGGCGCGGTCGAGGTTTCGTCGCGTCTTGCGGTAAAAATGGGTGTACGAGATCACTACTTCGGTGGTGACGCCCTCCATTCCGCGGGCAAGGTCGGAGAAGTTTTCGAGGTGAAATTCCCGCGAGGTGAGCGACGAGCTAAGGATTGGGTCGTAACGCCAAACCACGGCATGGGGTCCGAATTCGTCCGCCAGTTGGCGTGCCAAGCGCATCATTCGTGGCGCATCTTGTACCGATCGCTCAAGCTCCCTTGGATAACCAGTGATAGTGTACTGCACGACGAAGGGATAGCCGCGGCGGCGCACTTCATCTAGTTGATGAAGGAACGGCCCGATATTTCGGGTCCAAAATACAAAGCCATCGACCGATTCCGGATCGAGCGGGACGTCATAGAGCTGGCCGCCCCAGGGATTGCGCATGCGACAATGACCCAGCCGCAGGCGATTGATGAAGCAATCGCCGTAGAAAGCGGGAATGTCGGTCTTATAGCTGGCTGAGATAATCATGAGTGCGCGGGGTGTCACCATACAAGCAGAGCCAGGCACGAACCACGATCGGCTCGCAACCACATCTGCCAATAACCTGCAAAGAGAGAAAAAAACATGCGACCTGCAGGGTATCCACGCTCAGGGAAAGCGATCGAATGTTAGAAAACGAGCCCGCGTTAGCCGCATCAGCTTGCGGGAGGCATATTCACAACTTATATATCCGATGAATCATCAACCCTTGGGGATCCGGGCGGTGCCATAAAGTGGCCGCTTGGCTCTGCCGCTGTTGAGAGTGAAATAAAATGTCCAAAGTAGTCGGCATCGATCTCGGTACCACAAACTCCTGCGTCGCGGTCATGGAAGGCGGCGATGCGAAAGTCATCGAAAACGTGGAAGGCTCGCGCACCACGCCATCGATTGTTGCTTTCACTGACGACGGCGAGGTTCTCGTCGGCCAAGCCGCCAAGCGTCAGGGCGTTACCAACCCGGAAAATACATTATTCGCGATTAAGCGCCTGATCGGGCGCCGCTACGACGATCCCATGACGAAAAAGGATAAGGCAATGGTTCCTTATCAGATCGTCAAGGCTGATAACGGCGACGCGTGGGTCGAAGCGAGGAGTGAAAAATATTCGCCGAGCCAGGTCAGTGCCTACGTGCTCAAAAAGATGAAGGAAACTGCGGAAGCTTATCTCGGAGAGGGCGTGACGCAGGCTGTGATCACAGTCCCGGCCTATTTCGACGACGCGCAGCGCCAAGCAACCAAAGATGCCGGTCAGATTGCTGGGCTTGAGGTGCTTCGCATCATCAACGAGCCGACCGCAGCGGCGCTTTCCTACGGCCTCGATAAATCAGAAAGCAAAACGATCGCCGTCTATGACCTGGGCGGCGGCACGTTCGACGTCTCGATTCTCGAGATCGGTGACGGTGTCTTCGAGGTCAAGGCTACCAACGGCGATACCTTTCTCGGCGGCGAAGATTTTGATATGCGCTTGGTGGGTTACCTCGCCGATGAATTCAAGAAAGAGCAAGGAATTGACCTGCGCGGAGACAACCTGGCGCTCCAGCGCCTGAAGGAATCCGCCGAAAAGGCCAAGATCGAGCTCTCGAGCGCGATGCAAACCGAAATTAATCTGCCCTTCATCACCGCCGACCAAAGCGGTCCCAAGCATCTGACGATGAAGCTCACCAGGGCCAAACTCGAAGCGCTGGTCGATGATCTCGTTGATCGCACGATCGATCCCTGCAAATCGGCGCTGAAGGATTCCGGGCTGTCGGCTGGCGAAATCAGTGAGGTGGTTCTCGTCGGCGGTATGACGCGGATGCCCAAAGTCATTGAAACGGTAAAGAATTTCTTCGGGCGTGAGCCGCACCGCGGTGTCAATCCCGACGAAGTGGTCGCCATAGGTGCGGCGATTCAAGCCGGTGTTCTGCAGGGTGAAGTTAAGGACGTCCTGCTTCTCGACGTCACACCGCTAAGTCTTGGGATCGAAACCTTGGGCGGCGTCTTCACCCGGTTAATCGATCGCAACACCACCATCCCGACGCGTAAGGGCCAAGTTTTCTCGACCGCCGAAGACCATCAAAGTGCGGTAACGATTCGCGTCTTCCAGGGCGAGCGCGAGATGGCCGGCGACAACAAATTGCTCGGCCAGTTTGATCTCGTCGGACTGCCGCCAGCACCGCGCGGAGTGCCGCAGATCGAAGTTACGTTCGATATTGATGCCAACGGCCTCGTCAACGTTTCGGCCAAAGACAAGGGAACCGGCAAGGAACAACAGATTCGTATTCAAGCGTCGGGCGGTCTGTCGGATGACGAGATCGAACGCATGGTCAACGAGGCCGAATCGCATGCCGACGAAGACAAGAAGCGGCGTGAATTCGTCGAAGCGCGCAACCAGGCCGACGCGCTGATCCACATGACGGAAAAGAATCTGAGTGAGTATAGCGATCGTGTCAGCGAAGAAGATAAGGCTTCCATTGAAGCCGAGCTGGAAGGGTTGAAGGCGGTCAAGGACGGCGATGACCTCGCCGCATTGAACGCCAAAATGGAGGCACTAGCCCAGGCCTCAATGAAACTCGGCGAAGCCATGTACCAGCAACAAGCCGGCGAAGACGGGGCCCCACCCGACGGTGCAGACTTTGAAGGTGGCGACGGCGGCCAGGATCAATCCGGGCAGGATGCCAATGTCGTTGATGCCGATTTCGAGGAAGTCGACGACGACGACGACGAGAAAAAGAATAAGTCAGCGTAGCTGTTGCCAATCCTGCAACCGACCTGGACGATGGCCAGTTCACATGTGATTCCGATGCGCCACTGGGTGCAACGGCAATCGACCATCTCGCCGACGACGTAGGCATCAATGGCCAAGCAAGATTACTACGAAGCACTGAATGTTAGCCGCGACGCCTCGCTGGATGACCTTAAGAAGTCATACCGCAAGCTGGCGATGAAGTTTCACCCTGACCAAAACCAGGGTGACAAACAGGCCGAGCAGAAGTTCAAGGGAATCAGCGAAGCCTACGACGTTCTTAAAGATAATGAAAAACGCGCCGCTTACGATCAGTTTGGCCATGCGGCGTTTGAAGACGGTATGGGTGGGCATCGCGGCGCCGCCGGGTTCGACTTCAGTTCCGGCTTTGCTGACGTCTTCGATGATTTGTTCGGCGAGTCCGTGGGCGGTGGCGGTGGACGCCGCCGCACCGCTCAATCGCGCGGGGGTGATCTTCGCTACAACCTCGAGGTTTCGCTTAACGACGCGTTCAACAGTAAGAAAGTGCAGGTCAAGGTACCGACCTCCGTCGCCTGCGATTCATGCAACGGCACCGGCTCCGCCGCCGGTGCGCAGCCGAGCGCGTGTCCGGGTTGCGGTGGCCGCGGTAAGGTTCGGGCCCAGCAGGGGTTTTTCACCATTGAACGCACCTGCCCAACCTGCAGCGGCATGGGCCACGTTATCTCCGACCCGTGCCGTGCATGCTCCGGAACCGGCCGAGTTCACCGCGAGCGAACCCTCGCTGTCAACATCCCGAAAGGGGTTGAAGACGGCACCCGAATCCGCCTCTCGGGCGAGGGCGAAGCCGGCATGCTGGGGGGACCGTCGGGCGATCTCTATATCTTCGTCTCGGTCGCGCCGCATAAGATTTTTCAGCGCGAGGGAGCCAACATCTTCTGCCGCGTGCCCATTCCGATGACCACAGCGGCGCTGGGCGGCAACATAGAAGTGCCGACCGTCGATGGTGGTCGCGCCAAGGTAACGATCCCGTCGGGCTGTCAAGCCGGCCGCCAGTTTCGGCTCCGCGGCAAGGGAATGCCCGTGCTTCGCGGCCAAGGCCGGGGCGACATGTATATCCAGACCTCAGTGGAAACGCCGGTCAATTTGACCAAGCGCCAACGCGAGTTACTCGACGAATTCGATAAAACCGTCACCGACAAAACCAATCCCGAATCCGAGGGCTTCTTCACCAAGGTGAAGGATCTTTGGGAGGACCTCAAGGACTGAAGACCTGGACGCTTGTGGTGCGCGGACGCACGGCAGGTGATAGAGATTTGTGGTCTCGTCATACAAACTGGGCTTCGGTGTTCCTGCCCAACGCAAAGCCCTAGTTAGGCCGCATCCATCGTGCGGATGTTCGATCGCGGGCCACGTATTACGTAGGGCGCTGCGCCGTTCGTATTTGGTCTAAAGACCAAGCCGCTCGCCCGAAGAGGTGCGGAAGTACCTCACCCAGCG
>CAUZWH010000313.1:0-4359 GCA_963583675.1 Alphaproteobacteria bacterium | reverse complement strand
GCAATCATTCGCCGCGCCCGTGGGGCGTTGCGGCACGCGTGCAGACGCCGCGCGGGGCGATTGAGATCGGGACAGCGATCGAGGCACCTCAATCGGCGGATAAGAACAGCCCCTCCGAGGACGATAATGACGGCGCTGCCGATATGATCAGCCAACGGCGTCTGGTCAAAATCGATGGGGCTTTAACGCCACAATCGGCACTTGCCCGCGCGATCTCGATTACCTGGCTGGTCCCACAGATGGATCGTTTGTTTACCGAAAGCGCAGGCGGGCGGCGCCGTTTCTTCGACCGCCTAGCCTACGGCTTTGATCCTGATCACGCGAAGCGCCTGAGCGCTTATGAACGGGTACTACGCCAACGCTCGCGCCTGCTGAAAGACGGCGTCCGCGATGATCGATGGCTGGCGGCGCTTGAGGAAACGATGGCCGAGCACGCGGTCGCGGTTGGTGCCACGCGGCGCGACACCCTCGCTCGCCTGGAGAGCGGCTTCGCCATGGCTCAGGGCGCGTTTCCAGGTGCGCGCCTGGATCTCGACGGCTGGGTTGAATCTGCGCTCAAACACGATCCTGCGCTAACGGTGGAAATCGCTTTGCGTGAGCGCTGGGCAACCTTGCGCGAAACAGACGCTGCCGCGGGCCGCGCATCGATTGGAGTTCATCGAACCGATGTGTTGGTTTGGCATGATTCGAAGGGAACACCGGCCGCACAGTGTTCAACCGGCGAACAAAAGGCCCTGTTGATCGCGATCGTGTTGGCCCAGGCGCGCGTCCTCTCGGCTCGCCAAGGGCACGCACCGATTTTGTTGCTTGATGAAGTCGTTGCCCATCTCGACGAACAGCGCCGCGAAACCCTTTTCAGCGAACTGCTGGCGATGGGAACCCAAGCGTGGTTGTCGGGAACAGATCCCGGACAATTTGCCGGGCTCCGCGAGCGATCCCAATTTATCCATGTAGCCGACGGCTCCGTTAGCCCCGTCAAAGGAAGTTGATCGAATGAGCGGAGAAGCCCAAGACCAAAACCAAGAATACGGCGCGGATTCGATCAAGGTGCTGCGCGGCCTGGAGGCCGTCCGTAAGCGGCCGGGAATGTATATCGGTGATACCGAGGACGGATCGGGCCTCCATCACATGGTTTACGAGGTTGTCGACAATGCGATCGACGAGTCCCTGGCGGGGCATTGCGACCTGATAAAAGTCACCCTCAACCCGGAAGGGACGATTACGGTTAATGACAATGGGCGTGGGGTGCCGACGGACATCCACGAAGAGGAAGGCGTATCGGCCGCCGAGGTAATCATGACGCGATTACACGCTGGCGGAAAGTTCGATCAGAACTCCTACAAGGTCTCCGGCGGACTTCATGGCGTCGGCGTTTCTGTTGTTAACGCGCTATCGGATTGGCTGGAAATGACAATCTGGCGCGACGGCAAGGAGCATTTGATTCGCTTCGAAGGCGGGGATGCAACCGACCCCCTGAAGGCTACCGGCGATGCCGGTAATCGCACCGGGACCGAGATCACGTTTCTGCCCTCGGATAAGGTGTTCTCTAATTTGGAGTTCGACTATGCGACGTTGGAGCACCGCCTCCGGGAGCTCGCTTTCCTGAACTCGGGGACCCGCATCCATCTGATTGATGCCAGAGGCGTCGAGACCGAGAACAAAGAATTTTACTACGAAGGTGGTATCGAGGAGTTCGTCAACTTTCTCGATCGCGCCAACACGCCGCTTCACACACCGCCGATCACGATCAACGGTGAACGCGATGGGGTCGTCGTCGACGTATCGATGCAGTGGAATGAGAGCTATCACGAGAACGTTCTGTGCTTCACCAACAACATTCCGCAACGCGACGGCGGAACCCATATCGCAGCGTTTAGGGCCGCCCTGACGCGAATGATCAATAATTATATGAGCACCAGCGCAGCGGGCCGAAAAGACAAGATGGTCCTCAACGGCGATGATGTTCGCGAGGGTCTGACTTGCGTTCTTTCGGTGAAACTCGCTGATCCAAAGTTCTCGTCGCAAACCAAAGACAAGCTGGTTTCCTCGGAAGTGCGCCCGGCGGTCGAGGGTGAGGTCGGTGAACGCCTCGGCACCTGGTTCGAGGAGCACCCAGCAGAAGCGCGGCGCATCGTTTCCAAAATCATCGAAGCGGCAGCCGCTCGCGAAGCGGCGCGGCGAGCCCGTGATTTGACCAGACGAAAAGGCGCCCTCGACATATCCAATCTTCCCGGCAAGCTTGCCGACTGCCAAGAGCGAGATCCGGCGAAAGCGGAGTTGTTTCTCGTTGAGGGTGATTCGGCGGGAGGATCGGCCAAGCAGGGGCGCGACCGACGCGCACAGGCGGTGTTGCCGCTACGCGGCAAGATCCTCAACGTTGAGCGGGCCCGGATCGACAAGGTTCTCTCATCTGTTGAGATCGGCACGCTCATCACGGCCCTTGGGGCCGGCGTGGGGCGCGAAGATTTCAACATCGAGAAGATCCGCTACCACAAGATTATAATCATGACGGACGCCGATGTTGACGGCGCCCACATCCGTACTCTGCTGTTGACCTTCTTTTATCGCCAGATGCCGGAGGTGATTCAGGCCGGCTACCTGTATATTGCCCAACCCCCTCTCTACAAGGTGAAGCGCGGCAGTTCGGAGGTGTATCTCAAGGACGACGCTGAGCTTGAACGCTATCTGATCGATACCGGCCTGGAAGATGCGGTTCTGGTGCTCGCCGATGGTGAGGGCTCACAACGGGCCGGCGATGACCTCCGAATGTTGGTCGAGCAAGCGCGTCGCGTTCGAACGCTGCTGACGTCGGTTGGACGGCGCTACAACCAGACATTGGTCGAACAGGCGGCCATTCTTGGCGCGCTCAACACCGATTTTCTCGCCGACTCGGAAACGGCCATGGCGGTTGCGCGCTACCTCTCACGGCGTATGGATGGTCTGTCCCCACAACACGAACGCGGGTGGCGGGGAGAACCAACCGAGGACGGTGGTCTTGAACTCACAAGGGAACTACGTGGCGTACGTGAGCGCCACACCGTTGATGGCATACTTTTTCGCTCGGCCGAAGCGCGTAAGCTCGATGAGATCGCCGCCGACCTTCAAGCCATTTACGAAAAGCCGTGCCTATTAAGACGCAAAGATGCCGAATTCGAGATAAGATCCCCGACGGAGCTATTGGACGCGGTTTTCAGCCTCGGGCGCAAGGGCATCACGATGCAGCGTTACAAGGGACTCGGTGAGATGAATCCTGAGCAGCTTTGGGAGACCACACTCGATACCGAAGCGCGGTCGCTGTTGCAGGTCAAAGTCGGCCAGGGCGACGAAGCCAACAGTCTGTTCGAACGGTTGATGGGTGACGAAGTAGCGCCGCGGCGTGAGTTCATCTCCGACAATGCGCTGAAGGTGGCGAACCTCGATATCTAACCCGACGCCGAGTAGGCGGGCTGATCATGGCACGGCAATCATCTGGTGAGGCCAGTAAGCGTCGGAAAACCGCTGATTCAGCCAAGGGCAACCCCAAGAAGGCCCGAAAACCTGTCCGATCCGCCCGGGCCGCCCACAATATTTGGAGTCGTTTGGGCCGAATAGCCGCGGTTTCGATCGTTGTAATCCTGCTGACTGCTATCGCTACGGTGCTGTGGTTCGCCCGCGACCTACCCAATCCCAGAGAGATCGCCAGCGTTACCCGAACTCCCGCTGTGACATTGCTTGATTCGGAGGGGCAAATGTTCGCCAAGTTTGGCGGTATCGTGGGCGACCACGTCACCGTTGATCAGCTCCCCCCATGGCTTTCCGCCGCCGTCATCGCGACCGAGGATCGGCGCTTCTACCGACACTTTGGCGTCGACATACGCGGAATTCTGCGCGCGGCATTTCGTAACCTTCGCGAGGGCAGTGTACGGGAGGGCGGAAGCACGCTTACCCAACAGCTTGCGAAGAATCTCTTTCTCACTCACCAGCGTAGCCTCAAGCGGAAGATTCAAGAGGTCCTGCTCGCTGTTTGGTTAGAACAAAATCTATCGAAGGACAAAATCCTCACTCTCTATCTCAACCGGGTGTATTTCGGTGCTGGTGCCTACGGTGTTGATGCCGCCGCGCGACGGTATTTCGCAAAGCCAGCGACCGGCGTGAGTCTCGCGGAAGCGGCGATGCTCGCGGGATTGTTGACTGCGCCCTCACGCTACGCCCCTAACGTTAATCCGCGCGGCGCCCGTGCTCGCGCCGCTATCGTCCTGTCAGATATGGTAGAAGCCGGCTTTCTTGATGTGGCGCAGGCCGAAACGGCAAAAGCAGCGAATGTCCCGATCGCGCGGCAGCCGGCTCAGCGTCACGGTCGCCACTTCGCCGATTGGGTAC
>CAUZWH010000312.1:0-4384 GCA_963583675.1 Alphaproteobacteria bacterium | reverse complement strand
AGCTTGTACGCCCCCGGCCATCAGCGTAAAGGAACCGCTGTGGGACGCCATCGCGACGAGGGAGACGATTGATGAGTGTGCGGGGAAAGACTGCGATTATCACAGGCGCAGCACGCGGGCTCGGACGCGAATACGCGCTACGGCTGGCCCAGGAAGGCGCATCGGTGGTCGCCGCCGACATCAGCGACTGTGCCGAAACCGTAAAGCTTGTCGAACAGTCTGGCGGGCAGGCACTGGCTGTCGAGGTCGATGTCACCGATGCCGACAGCGCTTTGGCCATGGCCGCAGCTGCGCTCGATCGGTTTGGCGCGATTAACATCCTGGTCAACAACGCGGCACTTTATGGGGCATTGCACGGGGGTCGCTTCGACCAGCTCGACAGCGACGAGTGGGATCGTTGCATGGCCGTCAACGTCAAGGGTCTGTGGCATTGCTGCAAAGCGGTCGTGCCGGCGATGCGTGAGGCGGGCAGCGGCAGCATCATCAACATCTCATCGGTCGCCGCGCTGGCTGGACTCCCCTATGCGCTGCATTACACCACCTCCAAGGGAGCGGTGATCGGATTAACCCGCGGCCTGGCCCGCGAACTCGGGCGCAACGGCATCCGCGTCAACACGGTCGCGCCCAACATGGTGATGACCGAGGGAACCTCGGAATTCTTTGCCGACAAGGCCGATCGCGCGGCCGAGGTCATCCGCAACAGCCAAGCGCTTCAGAAAAACCTCGAAGTGGAAGACCTTACCGGCACCATCGTTTACCTCGCCGGCGACGACAGCGCCTACGTAACCGGGCAAACGATCTCAGTCGATGGCGGCACCGTTCTGCTTTAGGACGGATGTACAGTACGCGTTAGATGTTCCGCCGATTGTTTCCATTCACCGCCGGTGAGTCCAAGATCCTGGGTCTGGTTGGCGCCGGTCATCTGCTCAGCCACTTCTATGTTCTCGCACTACCGCCGCTGTTTCCCCTGCTGAAGGGCGAGTTCGACGTTACCTATTTTGCGCTGGGTATGATGGTCACCGTCAATGCGCTCACGACGAGCGTTGCCCAAACTCCTTTTGGTTTTCTTGTCGACCGTTTTGGTAGCCGCCGAATTTTGGTGGCCGGGTTGATTCTTCAAGGCTGCCTCATCGTCGCTATCGGGTTTACCGATAGCTATTTGGCGGCGCTGGCTTTGTTCGGACTGGCGGGTATTGCCAACGCCGTATTCCACCCGGTCGACTACGCGATCCTGTCGGGGTCGATCGCCCGCGAAAGACTCGGCCAGGCCTTCAGCATTCACACCCTCACCGGCAATCTAGGTTGGGTGATCACGCCGGGCGTTATGCTATCGCTCACAGCCTTGTTTGATTGGCGTGTCGCCCTGGTCATCGTTGGATGCGCCCCTTTTGTCGTCGCCGCCTTCGTTCTTTGGCAATTTAACGCGATCGTTGAAGAGCGTCCGTCCGTCGATCAGGGAAGTGAGCCGGCTGAAGCGCAATCGACCCGCGATGGCCTCGCACTCCTGCTCTCCCCGACGATCCTGATGGCCTTCGTGTTCTTTATGCTGATCCCAATGAGTTTTGGGGCGATGCGGGTGTTTTCCGTCTCTGCGCTGGTTGATCTCTATGGGTATTCGCTCAACTACGCCGTCGCCGCTCTCACCGGGTTCCTGATTGGCACGTCGGGCGGGATCTTGGTAGGCGGCTTGTTCGTCGACCGATTGCGTAGGCCCGAGCTGATGGCCGGCGCAGGTTTCATCGGCGGCGCAGTTTTCGTCGTAGTAATCGGCAGCGTTCCCCTGCCCTATGCGTTGGTTTGTACCGCGATGGTGGCCGCAGGATTTTGCGCCGGCATCGTGCAACCCGCGCGCGACCTGTTGGTCCGCCGGGTTACGCCGGAGGGGTCGGCCGGCAAGGTGTTCGGTTTTGTATCGACCGGGATCGGCGTGGGCGGCGCAATCATGCCGTTGGTATTCGGTCTGGTGCTTGATTTGGGCGACCCGCGCGGGGTGTTCTGGCTGGCGGGGGTGTTCTTCATCGTCGCATTGGTCACGATTGGCCGTTTCGGCGCCACCGGCAAGCGCGTTTGGAAGGCGAGCGAATCGAGCGCCGGCTGAACAAAAAAAGCGACGCTGCCGAAGCAGCGCCGCCGCTCTCAACTCTTGCCGCGTTGGCTACTCGGCAGCGATCAATCGCTGCGCGGGTAGGCCGTCGATGTTGTAGAGCCGGGCCGCGTTGTAGAAGCTCATATCGGCCTTGGCTTCGGCGCCAAAATCACTCAACACATTCTCGACAATCTTCTGGCTGTTGGGATAGGTGCACCGCGCATGCGGGAAGTCCGAGCCCCACATGATCTTGCTGCTGCCCAAGACATCGACCGCGATCTTGACCAGGGGATCGTCGACGAAACCATGCCACACGCGGTCGAAATACCAGTCGATATCATGTTTGAGCGGCGCGAAGCCCATCGCCGGCCCGAGTTGTTCCTTGAACTGATTCATCCGCCAGATGAAGTTCGGCAGCCACGATACCTCGTACTCGCCGAGTACCAATTTGAGGTTGGGGAACCGATCCATAATACCGCCGAACATGAACTCATTGGCCAGCGTGACCGGGCCTTCGGCGAAAATATCGAGCGTCAAGCGCACGATATCTTCGCGGTCCTTGCCGTAGAGCGTGAACGGATCTTGGACGTTGCCGGTGATGATGTGCAGCATCAGCGGCATGCCCATTTCCTCAAGCCGGGCCCAGAAGGGATCGTATTTCGGGTCACGATAGGGCGCCCATTCGGGCCGCGCGTCGCAGTTGATTAGAACGCCGCAATGGCCGAGCTTGGCGACCCGCTCCAGTTCCTTGAGCGCCCAATCGAGATCGGCCATGTGGATCATTGCCGTCGCCTTGAGACGATTGGTGTCGTAACTCACCAGTTCGTGGGTCCAGTCGTTGTAGACCTCGCAACAGTCCTGAACGAGCTTGTCGTCCTTGGCCCGCATTGTGTAGAGCATCCACGTCGAATTGAGCACTTCGGCCCAGACGCCGTCCTTGTCGAGACAAGCAACGCGCTTGGCCGAATCCCAGGAAGCTTCCAACAGTTCATTCTGCAGTTGTTGGGACTCGGCACTTGAATCATCGCCCTCGACGATCTCGTCGACACAGATGTATTCGAGGCCGGTGAAATAATGTTTTACCTTGTTGCCAAGATGCTCATTCACGTAGCGTGGCGTCGCGTCGCCATACTTCTTGATCAGCGCCTTTTCGAATAAATCCTCGGGTTCGAGCAAGTGGGAATCGCTCGATATGATCCAATTTCGCTCCATTACGTCCTCCTGATTCGCCTACGTTGCGCCAGTTTCCGGCGCGGTTAAGCCACCCCTGCTTCAGATTGCGGATTCATACCAGAGGCGTCCGTAAACGCAAGGCGGCGCAAACTCTACTCGGCCGCCATCGCCCGGCTCGGCGGCAATTCGATACCGTAGAGATTGGCGCAATTGAAATAAGACAAGTCGGCCATCTTAGCCTCACCAAGTTTGGCTAACGTGTCATGCACGATCTGCTGGCTGGTGGGATAGGTACAGCGCGCATGCGGGAAGTCCGACCCCCACATCAGGGTGCGATGATCGACCGCCTCGATCGCGTGGTCGACCCAGGTATCGTCGATGAAGCCGTGGTAGACGCGGCCCATATAGTCTTCAATCGAGCCTTTGATCTTGGGCAGGCTGAGCGCCGGGCCGAACGCTTCGATCATCTGCTTGCCGCGAAACATGAAATAGGGCAACCACGATACCTCGTATTCCGAGAGCACCAGTTTCAGCTTGGGAAAACGGTCCATAATCTCACCCATGATGAACTCGTTGAGCAGTACCGGGAGCGCTTCGGAGCAGATGTTCAGTCCGTCACGCGCGGTGTTGCGGCGCTCCTCGCCGAATAAGGTGAACGGATCGCGCACATTGCCGGTGATGATGTGCAGCGTGATCGGCACGTTCATTTCTTCGGCCCGCGCCCAGAACGGGTCGTAGACGGGATCGCGATAGTAGGACCACTCGGGCCTCGTATCACAATTGACTAACACGCTCTTGTGGCCAAGTTTGACCACGCGTTCGAGTTCCTCGCAGGCCCAGGCAACATTCTCCATGTGAACCATCGCCGTCGGGAACAGCCGATTGGGCGCGTGCGTGCAGTATTCCGCAACCCAGGAGTTGTAAATGCGGCAGCAATCGCGCGCGAGGTCGTCGTTGCGCACACGCATCGAGTAGAGCATCCAGGTTGAATTAATGATCTCGGCCCACACGCCATCCTTATCGATGCATTTGAGCCGCACCGCCGGATCATTTGATGCCGCCAGCAGTTCCTGTTGGAGCTGGCGGCTCTCCTCGGTGGCATAGTCGCCCTCGACGATTTCATCA
>CAUZWH010000311.1:0-4405 GCA_963583675.1 Alphaproteobacteria bacterium | reverse complement strand
ATCAACGATTTATTTTTTATGTGAAACAAATGTGTAAGTAATTAATATAATTAAATCAATGACTTATACTTAAATAACTACTCCCACTCTATCGTTCCCGGCGGTTTTGACGTCACGTCGTAGACCACGCGGTTAATACCGCGCACCTCATTGACGATGCGATTGGCGACGCGGCCGAGAAAATCCTGTTCGAACGGGTAATAATCGGCGGTCATGCCGTCGGTCGAGGTTACTGCACGCAATGCGCAGACGAACTCGTAAGTCCGTTCGTCGCCCATGACGCCGACCGTGCGCACCGGTAGCAGGACGGCGAACGCTTGCCAGATTTTATCGTAGAGACCGGCGTCGCGGATCTCCTGCAAATAGATGGTATCGGCCTTACGGAGAATCTCGAGCTTGTCAGTCGAGATTTCGCCCGGGATCCGGATTGCCAATCCGGGACCAGGAAAGGGATGACGCCCGATCGCCTTGTCCGGCAGACCAAGTTCGCGCCCGAGCACGCGCACTTCGTCTTTGAAAAGCTCACGCAACGGTTCGACCAAGGCCATGTTCATGCGCTCTGGCAAGCCGCCCACGTTGTGGTGAGATTTGATGGTTGCCGATGGGCCGCCCGTGAACGACACAGATTCAATTACGTCAGGATACAGCGTCCCTTGGGCCAGGAAATCGGCGCCGCCGAGTTTGTTGGCCTCCTCCTCAAATACGTCGATGAAAGCACTGCCAATGACTTTGCGTTTGGCCTCGGGATCGGTGACACCTGCTAATTTTCCGAGGAACAATTCTCTGGCATCCCGGTGGACCAGCGGTACGTTGAAGCGATCGCGAAACATAGCGACGACCTCTTCGGCTTCGCCGGCCCGTAGCAAGCCGTGGTCAACGAACACGCAGGTGAGTTGGTCGCCGATCGCCTCATGCAACAGCACTGCTGCAACCGAGGAATCGACGCCGCCGGAAAGCCCACACAACACACGATTTTTGCCAACTTGGGCGCGGATATTGGCGATAGCTGTTTCGCGGAACGCCGCCATCGACCAGTCACCCCGGCAGCCTGCGATCGCATGGGTAAAGTTTCGGAGCAACGCTGCGCCGTCTGGGGTGTGCGCTACTTCAGGATGGAACTGAACCGCGTAAAAGCGCCGCTCGTCATTTGCGATCGCCGCAAATGGGGCCCCTTCACTCACTGCCACGGTTCGGAAGCCCGGCGGCAACGCATCCACCCGATCCCCATGGCTCATCCACACGGTGTGGCGTTCGCCTGGCCGCCAGACCCCGTCGAAGAGTGGGCAGCCGTCGGTTGTCTCGACCTCCGCGCGACCAAACTCGCGTTGATCGGACGCGCTGACCGTGCCGCCCAGCTGCGCGCACATCGCCTGTTCGCCGTAACATATGCCAAGTACGGGAACGCCGAGTTCAAATACCGAATCCGGCGCGCGCGGGGTGAATTCATGCGTAACCGATGCCGGACCGCCAGAAAGGATGATCGCCCGGGGTTTACCGTTGGCCCCGTTCAGCGCTTCTTCGACACGGTCGAACGGCGCGATCTCGCAATAGACGCCACTTTCACGCACACGCCGTGCGATTAGCTGGGTGTATTGGGCACCGAAATCAACGACGAGAACGCGCTCATTCATGCCGCGACGGTATAGGCGCGGTTCCGATAACTGTCCACCGGGAAACTATGGAAACCACCCGCGAGATCGGCTGTACTGGGGTCGCATAGCGACCTGCCGGCTGCTCAAAGAACAACGGGGCGCCGACGGGCGCCCCGCAGCTTCGATAATTCGTATCTCGTTAGCTGCTGATGTTGTTTTTCTTTTTATAGGCTCCGACCGCCTTTTTGAGGTCGTTGAGCTCTTGGCACCCGAAAAAGCAGAGGCTATCGAGTGCCTTGAGATGCTGCTCAGCCATCTGCAGGTTGCCCTTCTCGAGGTAGGCTTCGCCGATATATTCGTGAGCGCCCTTGTGCTTGGGATTAATTTTTAGGGCCAACTTGTAATAGTTCAGCGCAGCGTCGTGATTTCCCGACTTCCGGTAGCTGAAACCAAGATAATCGTGAGCGTTGGCATTCTTGCCGTCGCGACCGACCACTTTCGTCAGTAACGCAATCGCCTGATTCCAGTCCTGGCTTTTGACCGCTTTCTTCGCCATGTCGTAGTCGGCGTCTTTGGGTGCGGATTTCGCGGTAGTCGCAGTGTCTTGGCTGCCGGCGGCATGTATCGCGGGTACGATCATGAGACCGAGCGCGCTGACTACGGCAAACGAGAGCAGAATTCGTTTCAGCATGTCAATTTCCTCGAGTTACGTTCGGACATGGCCGACATGGCGTGCCCGCACTTGCCGATAGAACAGCCTGGAGTCCACAATTATTCCCTATCATCGGGTTGTATTTTAAGGCAACCCCAAAACAATAAGTTGCAGACTGATCCTCGGTGCTTCACCGATACCCTGCGCCGTCTTTATGTAGGTATTCAAGCCTGGCTTGGGTAGTTCGGCGACTCACGCGTGATCATTACATCGTGCACGTGACCTTCGCGCACACCGGCCAACGTTAAGCGGCGGAAACTACAGTTCCGTTGCATCTCCGCGATCGTCGCATTCCCCGTATAGCCCATCGATGCCCGAAGGCCGCCATCAAGCTGGTGTAGGATCTGGCCTACCGGCCCCTTATAGGGGACCTGCCCCTCGATTCCCTCCGGAACCAACTTCAACGTGTCCTTGATATCCTGCTGGAAATAGCGATCGGCCGAACCGCGCGCCATGGCGCCCAGCGAACCCATCCCGCGATAAGCTTTGTAGGACCGGCCCTGGTAGAGGAAGACCTCGCCGGGCGCCTCTTCGGTTCCGGCTAATAGCGAACCGATCATGACGCACGACGCGCCGCCTGCAACTGCTTTGGCGACATCGCCGGACGAGCGGATGCCGCCATCGGCGATCATGGGAACGTTTTCCAGGAGGCAGTATTCCGCAGCTTCCGCAATCGCACTCAACTGCGGCACGCCTACCCCGGCAACGATACGCGTGGTGCAGATCGACCCGGGGCCGATACCAACCTTTACCGAATCGGCGCCCGCGTCGACCAACGCTTTGGCGCCGTCTTTGGTGGCGATATTTCCAGCAATAACTTGAGTGTAGTTGCTAAGTTTCTTGATCCGCGTGACGGTATCCAGCACCCGCGACGAGTGACCGTGTGCCGTATCGACGACGATAATGTCACACCCGGCATCGATCAGTGCTTCCGTGCGGGCGATGCCATCGTCGCCGACATTGGTCGCTGCGGCGACGCGCAAGCGGCCCTGCTCGTCCTTGCTGGCGTTGGGGTGAAGCTTCGCCTTTTCAATGTCTTTGACCGTGATCAAGCCAACACACCGGTAGTCGTCGTCGACGACTACCAGCTTTTCGATCCGGTGTTGATGGAGCAGGCGTTTGGCCTGCTCACTATCGACGCCCTCTTTCACGGTCACGAGGTTCTCGTGGGTCATCAATTCGCGAACAGGTTGCCGCTTATCGGTCGCAAATCGAACGTCTCGATTGGTGATAATACCAACCAATTTGCCGCCGCTCTCAACAACCGGAATACCCGAAATGCTATTGGTGTCCATCATTTCGAGCGCTTCGGCGAGCGCACTGTCGGGCCCGATAGTGAGCGGATTCACGACCATGCCCGATTCAAACTTTTTGACCACCCGGACCTGGTTGGCTTGCTCTTCAGGCTCGAAATTTCGATGGATCACGCCGAGACCGCCCGCCTGGGCCATAGCAATGGCGAGCCCCGATTCGGTCACCGTATCCATTGCCGAGGACACAAGCGGGATACCCAGCTCGATCTCAGGCGTTATGTGGGTTCGAGTGTCGACGTCGCGGGGCAGGACCGAAGAGGCAGCAGGAACCAGCGAAACGTCATCGAAGGTTAAGGCCTCCAGTATTTCCATGGCGCGTCGTAAACGACCGACGCTTCCGCGTCAACAGTTTGCACGAGAAATCCGTGCAAATGTATCCGAAGACGCTAAAAAAGGGCCGGCTCCGGTCGATCTAGGCGGAACTAGGCCGACCTGTTTTCCCGCTCCGCCTCGGCGTTGAAATCACCGCCCTGTACGACTTTCACCCCGCTGAACATGTTGGGGTAGAGTTCTCGAAACGTGCTCAGGATGAGGTCGGCAGGAACATCGGCAAATGAGCCGCGATCACGCAGATATTCCATGTGTCGGCGGTCGTCGGCATCGAACGGATGGAACAAAGAGTCTTTTTTGCCGTCGAACTCCAATGGTTTGACGCGAAAGCGCTCGCACAGGGCCCGATTGAATGCGGGCGTCGACTTCACCCATCGTCGCTCCAGATACATCTCTGTGTAGCTGTGGTAACAAAACGTGTCGCCGCCCATGAGCAACAGCAATCGCTTGGTCGCCAG
>CAUZWH010000310.1:0-4409 GCA_963583675.1 Alphaproteobacteria bacterium | reverse complement strand
AACCAGTTCGAGATCGACGGCCTGGGAGGCCAAGCAACAGAGCGAGCGAAAATATGATGCGGCGGATCACCGGATTATCCCTGCGTCAGTAATTGGGTCCATTAATTGCTTCCCACACCATGCGATCGAAATGATGGGTGGCGTGCTCACTCCTCGCCGAATGTTCCTTGTCGACCATCAATCGGCCGGCGGTAAAGCCGCGTGATCTAATCCCAGCTTGCTGCTGCTCCATGCAACGGATGTCTTGCCGGTTGGCGGTGTCACGGAATCGGTTCATGCCGGCGATCTCCGCTTCGGTGGGTGGATCACTGAGCGAGAAACCATCGAGAAACTCAAACGAACGGTCGACATCGACCGGGCGCGCTACCAAAACCTTGAAGTTACCCACCCCCCAATGCGAGATCAGCAACAGGTTGGGCCAGATGTACCAAATATTTGATCCCTTCTGCGGATCGTCATCGCGTACGTGATAGGCGCGTCCGAGCTCACTATTACCGGTTTCTGTGCGCAGCCGCTGATTGTGGCGCTGCCAGATGCCGTATTCCCAATGCCGCCGCAACGACCAATCAACGGTCTCGGTTGCCTCCGGATGAACCACCGGGCAGTGATAGCATTCGAGCTGGTCGAAAATGAACTTCCAGTTCGCGTTGACGTCGAACCGATCACGCCGCGCGAAGATCATCTGGTCGAAATTCTGAACGGTCTCGTAGACCTGATCCTCAAGACCCTCGACCTGGCTTGCCAGGGTTGCCGCGCCGGCATCGAGGTTGACGAAAACTAAGAACCCAAGCAGCGTCTCGACCCTGATTTCAGCAAGGCCAAAGTCTTCGTGCCGGAATCCAGCGACATTCTCTGCGTTCCCTGCCGCCTTAAGACTTCCCTCGGTGTCATACGACCAGGCATGGAATGGACAGGTAAAGATAGTGCGATTGCCTTTGCCCTCAACGAGCACATGCCCGCGGTGCATGCAGACGTTGTAAAACGCCCGTAGTTCATCGTCTTTACCGCGGACGATGAAGACCTTCTGATCGAGAATATCAGCTGTGATGTAGTCGCCGAGCTGGCGGAGGTCGAAGGTGTAGCCGACGAATTGCCAGGTCTTGAACCAGATCGCTTCTTTCTCGCGTTCGAAGACTTCCAGATCGTAGTAGTAGCTGGCCGGGAGTGTCCCGGAGAGTTCGGGCTCACGTCGAAAACGCGTGGTTTCGGGGATCTGGACGGCGTCCGACGTCATATTAGTATCCTATGCCCTGGTGTCCCATGCCGGTTTGATAAGCAGTCCGTAGATAGTTCGGCCAGCGATTGCTCGGCAATTAGCTCGTTACATCAACTCGCCTGACTTGAGCACCATCATCTTTTCGACCTGCATCTCATGCATCGTGTAGGGGATGCCACCGACGCCGTGGCCGGAAACGCCGAGCCCGGCAAACGGCATCCAGTCGACGCGAAACGCCGTGTGGTCGTTGACCATGACCGCCGACCCGTTGAGGCGGGCGAAAGCACGCATCGCAAGTTCAACGTTCTGGGTGAAAACCGCCGCCTGAAACGAAAACGGAACCGAGTTTGCCCGCTCGATCGCCTGATCAATTCCATCGCAGCTGAAAAGACATACAACGGGACCGAATATTTCCTCGGTTGAGACTCGGGCGTCGGCCGGCGGATCAAGCAGCACGGTCGGCGCGTAGGTCGACGGCGATAAGATCTTGCCGCCGCACAATAGCTTTGCACCGCCGGATATTGCGGCCGCAACCCATTCGTGCACCCGCTCGACCTCACCCTCGTTAATCAGCGGACCAACTTCGGTTTTGGCATCGGTCGGGTCCCCGACCACCATCGCGTTAGCCAGACCAGCCAGCCTTGCGCCGGCTGCTGCGGCGATCGCCGCATCGATGAAGACCCGCTGCACCGACACGCACACCTGACCGGCATGGTAAAAACCGCCTTTGGCAATACGCGGTAGCGCGTCGTCGAGATCTGCGTCGGCGGTAACGATTACCGGTCCGGCACCGCCATGTTCGAGCGCACAGCGCGCACCCGGGGCCAGCATCGAACGCAACATCCACCCTACCCGCGCACTGCCAATGAAGCTGAAGAAGGCAACGCGGGGATCGGACACCATCTGCCCGGCCACGTCGTTGTCCGCGGCGTTGACCATTTGGCACCACGCCGGCGGCAGGCCGGCTTCATGAAGAATGTCGACAAAGCTGCGACACGATAGCGGCGTGCGCGGCGCCGGCTTGACCAGGACCGGACACCCCGAGGCCACCGCCGGCGCTACCTGGTGGACAATGAGATTGAGCGGATGGTTGAACGCACTGAACGCCAGGACCACACCAATCGGCTCGCGCCGCGTAAACGCGACTCGGCCTGCCGAGGCGGCGTTGACGTTCATCGGGATGACGTTGCCCTGTTCGGTGCGCAGCACTTCGATACAATTCTGGACGCCATCAATCGCTCGCGCGACCTCGACGCGCGAATCGAGCAGCGGCTTGCCGCCCTCACGCGCGGCAGCGATGGCGAGTTCCTCGGCCCGATCAATCATGATCGCGGCTGCGCGCGTCAGGATTTCGACGCGCTGGGGGGCTGGCAACCAAGTGTCACGGTTTGCATACAATGCCGCAGCTTGGCTGAACATGGCGTCTACTTCAGCCCAAGTTTGCGTGGGGACGTCGCCAATCGGCGTGCGATCGTAGGGCGCGGTTATCGCGAGCTCGTTGGCTGCAGGACTCGTTTGGCTCATTGTTCTTTAACTAATCCCCCGAAAATTGCACCAACTCGAAACATCCCAACCGGTGAGCTGGCCGAGGCCAGTGTAACGGACGTGCGCCGACCATTCTACGCACGTGCGGTAATTCAGCGTGGTCGATGTTGTTTTTTCTTCACCTTTGGCGTGCGTTAAACGAAGGTTCGACGATGCCTCATCTAGCGCTCATCGTAGCGGTGATCTTCTGGGCTTCCTCGGCGACAGCTATCAAGGTGGTTTTGTCCGCTGTACCGATCTATGAGGCCATAGCGTTGCGCTTCATCTTGGCGGCGATCGTATTGTGGCTAATTACAATTCTGGTTGGCCAACTCTCGGCGCTGCGCCGAGTTGGCTGGCGTCCCTTTTTAGCTGGTCTGATCGAACCAGGAATCGTCTCGGTCATCGGTTACAACGGCATGCTGATGACAACCGCTGTTCATGCCACCGTCATTTTTACTTTGATGCCGCTTATTTCGTCGCTGCTCGGGCGCATTTTCCTTAAAGAATCAATATCGCCAGCCGTCATAGTCGGAGCTTTTATCGGTCTCGGTGGCACCATTTTGCTGGTTGCCGATGTCGGCAGAAACTCCAACGCTTCGTTGACCGGCGATCTGTTGGTTATCCTGGCCATCTTTCTGGTCTGTACAGTCCAACTCACGCTGCGGCGCGTTGCACAGGAGCATGGACAGCCCGCGCTCGTCACTGCATTGATGATGACCGGCGGCGCAGTCAGCAGCCTCGTCGTCCTGACAGTCGCCGGTGGCCCGGCGCCGCTTGGTTGGGTCGCAGAGGCAACACCGGAGGTCGTGTCATGGTTTCTGTATTCGGCGGTGCTCGTCAGCGCCACGAGTTTCCTGTTTACAAACTACGCGCTACGCCATCTGCCAGTCGGCCGGGTCAGCCTCTATTCGGTTCTTACCGCACCGATCGGCGTTCCGATCGCATGGATTGTTCTCGGCGAAAGCGTCAGCACCCAAGAGTTGTTTGCAATTCCCCTGATCGTGTTTGGCGTAGCGCTGCCAGCCATCGGCAGCGTAATTCGGTCCCGGCGCGCTGCCGCGAAGCGACCGGTCAGATAAGCCCCTAGGAACCCGGCTTACCCTTGAGCCCGGCGCCGGGGCATGGAACAGTGGTGTGCATGGCCTACGACCTAAAGATCGTTAACGCGACCATCGTCGACGGATCGGGCAAACGCGGCTACCTCGGCGATATCGGTATTCAAGGCGGCCGTGTTCGGGCGCTTGGCCGCGCATCAGACGAGGCGACCAAAACACTTGATGCCAATGGTTTGATCGCCGCACCCGGCTTCGTCGATATCCACACCCATTACGACGCTCAGGTGATGTGGGACCGCGACCTGACGATCTCACCGTGGCACGGCGTAACAACCGTGGTGATGGGAAATTGCGGCTTTGGCATCGCGCCGACACGACCGCAACATCGAGATCTCATCCTACGGACCCTGGAGCGGGTCGAAGCGATGAGCCTGGCGGCTCTGCACGCCGGTATCGGCAACGACTGGGGTTTTGAGACCTTCCCCGAATATCTCAGTGCGGTCGAATCCCGAGGCACGCTGATCAACGTTGGTTTTTATGTCGGCCACACGCCAATCCGGCTCTTCGTGATGGGTGAGGACGCGGTCCAACGCGGCGCTAGTGCGGGCGAG
>CAUZWH010000309.1:0-4429 GCA_963583675.1 Alphaproteobacteria bacterium | reverse complement strand
AGCAGCGCTTGGGAACACCTGCGTTGCTGAAGTCACCGGTATTCGCGCGCATTCCCCGCGCGAGGATGTCGTGCGCTTGACGACTACCTTGCGTGACAACGGGGCCGAGATGGTCGTCGCCTTAGGCGGCGGATCGGTATGCGACGCAACGAAAGCCGCCTGCCTCGCACTTGCCAATGGGGTCAAAGCAGCAGCGGACATCGATTCAATAAGGGTTGGCGCATCCGTTACCCCCGCGACACTTCCCTACATCTCTATCCCCACCACGCTATCCGCCGGCGAGTACACCGCCTATGCGGGGGTCACCGATGAACGTATCCCGCGTAAGGAAGTGCTATGGGACATGAGTATCGCGCCCGATGTTGTGATCCTCGATGCCGCCATGACCATGGCGACACCGCCGCGCTTGTTTTTTGGAACCGGTATTCGTGCCGTTGATCACGCGGTTGAAACTTGGTGCTCGATCAATGTAACGCCGCTAACCGAAGCCACCTCGTTACACGCGTTAAGGATCTTGCCCCGCGCGTTGGCTCTGGCGAAGAGCGACCCGGATGACCTCGACAATCGTTTGAACTGTCTTATTGGTGCTTGGCTATCGGTGCAAGGCGTTGCGACCGGAGTCGATCTTGGCGCGAGCCACGGTATTGGGCATGTGCTCGGTGGGACTGCTGGCATGCCCCACGGCGAAACCTCGTGTGTCATGCTGCCGCATGTGTTGCGCTATAACGCGTCCGTCAACGGCGATCGTCAGGCGACCCTGGCCGCCGCCATGGGAGATACGAAAACTTCGACGGCCGACCAGATCGAAGCCCTCGTCAAAGATCTCGATCTCCCGGGGCGCCTACGCGACTGCGACGTAGCACATGACTTGTTGCCGACCATCGCGGAAGAATCGATGTTGGATATGTGGATCCCGACGAATCCACGATCGATAGCCGGACCTGAGGACGTCCTGCCATTACTCGAAGCTGCATGGTAGGTCATCAAGACAACGCAAAAACCGAAGGTTAGGAGTTCCTAAAGCATGCTCGAGGTTGATCCGGATCTGCGGATGTGGGGATGGATATTTCTTCTCGTCTATATCGGCGCGATGATTGCCTTTGGTTTTCTCGGCATGCGCCGCGTTCGCAGCAGCGACGATTTCGCCACCGCACGCGGTGGCTACGGCCCACTTTTTCTAGCCTTTGCACTGACGGCAACGGCCGCCAGCGGCGGCACCTTTATTGGGATCCCGGCGATCGCCTACAAGTCAGGATTCTCAGCATTATGGTATGCCTTTGTATATCCCCTCGGACTATATTTCGGCTTGGTGCTCTGTTTGCGCGGCATCCGCCGTGCCGGGGCAAATTTTGGCAGCCGCTCGATGCCGGAATACCTCGGTGATCGCTTCGACTCCGAAGCGCTGCGGATCTGCGTCTCACTATTTTCGATGCTGTTGATGTTCTATCTCGCGGGCCAGTTACTCGCCGGCGCGGTGATGTTCAACAAAATGATGGGCATTGAGTTATTACCGGCGCTCATCATCACGGCTGTCATCATCATGGTCTACATCGTGATCGGCGGTGCGCACGCAGACATCTTGACCGATGGTGTGCAAGGCGCGCTGATGTTGCTACTCGCGATCGCCGTGACTGTCATGTTTTGGATCGGGTTCGGCGTCGACGGTGGTTTTAACGGCATGCTCCGGAACCTCGAAGCGCAAGATCCGGCACTTCTAGCAACGCTGCATCCAACCAATCCTATACTCGATTCATGGTGGGATGTCTTTGCGCTGTTCGTTTTTCATGCCCCGCTTGGATTGCTACCCCACGTCGGCAACAAACTGTGGGCACTGAAGCACGATCGTGACCAAGTTCGCTTCATCGCTCTTTCTTTCGCCTTTGGCATGACCCTACCGGCTATCGCATTCGGCGGGATCCTTGCCCGTGCAGTGCTTGGCGATGCGTTGCTACTCGATGGCGCCAGCGCCAACGACGCGATCCCGGCGTTGTTCATTGCAACATTACCTGCCTGGCTTGCTGCATTGATCGGTGCCGGAGTACTCGCCGCCATCATGTCGACTGCAGATGGGCTGGTCGTATCCACCTCGCAAGTATTCGCCAATGACATCTACCGCCGAACTATCGCTCCGCGGCTTACGGCCAGACCGAACGATGCAACAATCGATCGAGTTTCGCTGGTGATTAGTCGTTTGGGGTCGGTCTTGATCGTCGCCGGATCGATCTGGCTCGCGTGGGAGTCGCAATCGATGAATGTCGCAATCCTCATCGCAGTCGGGGTAGGCGGCATGATTGCAGCAATTGCTGGGCCGATCTTCACCGGAATACTGTGGGGTCGAACAACAAAGGCCGGCGCGCTCGCGGGTTTCGCTGCCGGCGGCGGATCCTTCATCCTACTCAAGGCAGGGTGGCTAAACCCGGTATGGTTTAGCGGGGGGCTGCTTGAGATCCCTGCCACTTGGCTTGCAAGCCAAGCACCAAACCCATTTGCTTGCGGCACGATCGGTGCGCTAAGTTCGATATTTGTCGTCGTGCTAGTGTCACTGTTTACACGGCCACCAAGTGACGAGCATCTACGTCGCGTTTTTGGAAATTAAGAGCGCACGCATATCGCGTTCAGCGTTTACATCCAAGGAGTATTAGGAATTGAACATGCAACCGACCGATAGGCCTGACTATATTGAAACGGTGGAAGCCTATTTCGCCGCACTCGATGAACGACGCCTCGATGATGTATTGACCTATTTCAACGAGTACGCAGTATTTACCGTGCAGTCTGCCTTTGTCACCTGCGAAGGTAGAGACCGCGAGATCCGAGAGATGTTCGGTCAATTCCTCGACACTTATTCGAGTGTTCTACATACCGACTTCGAGCACATCGTGGATCCGGTGGGGCAATCAATATCGTCCCGCTTTCGCGTTGAATTAGACGACCGCAATGGCGTGCACGAAACCAAACAAAGCGTAAACCATTGGTACTTCCGAAACGGCAAGTTTCAGCGGATCTACGTCTGGATCAGCGGCGACAACGTACTCGGCGACTAGCGCTGGATTAACGCGCGCCCTGCACGATCTCCAGTGCCTTGCCAACGCGCAGCACGATCTCATCGATCTCCGATCCCTGAACAATCAGCGGCGGCGCAATAACCACGCTGCGTCCAGCCGGACGCGTCACGACACCGAGATCGAGCAACGTATTGTAGATATCTAAGGCGACCGCATCGGCATCGTTGTTGATGATGCAATCCGCGTCGTCGCGACGTAGAAAATCGAGGCTTGCGGCAAGCCCAAGGCTGCGAATCTCTCCGATCAGTGGGTGATCAATGAAACGGTTGAGACCTGCCGCGAGCTGTTGGCCCATCGCAGTCGCATGGGCAACAAGATTGTCGCGCTCAATTATCTCGATCACCTTTAATGCCGCCGCCGCGCCAACTGGATGCGCCGCGCTCGTACTGGCATGTGCAAGCATGCCGATCTCATCGGACCCAGCCTCAAGCGCGTCATAGAGATCGCGACCCAAACCAACGGCAGAAAGAGGGAAATAGCCCGACGTAATGCCTTTAGCAACCACCACGTGGGCCGGGTTCAAAGCAAAAGTTTCAGCGCCAAATAGATTGCCAGTTCGACCAAAACCGGTGATCACTTCGTCGACCACTAGGTCTATACCATGCGCATCAAGCACCGCTGTTATCGCGGGAAAATATTCCGGCGGCGGCAACTTGAACCCCGCCGAAAAACTAATGGGTTCCGAGATCATAGCCGCGATCGAGCCCATCGGTTGATCAGCTACCAAGGCTTCGAGTTCTGCACCGAGACGGCTTGAATACTCGGCCGTGCTCTCACCAGGTTCTCGTTCGCCGTGATAATCCACCTGCGCTACGTGCGCGAAGCCAGGCAAGGGCAAACCAAACTCTTCATGGTGTCCACCAGTAACGCTTGCAGACGCCAGTGTGCCGCCGTGGTAGCTCCCGTGCCGCCCAATGATCGTTTTTCGGTTCGGCTCGCCCCGAGCGACGGCACCGAAGCGCAGCAGTTTGATTAGAAAATCGATCGCCTCAGAGCCCGAGGACCCGAAAATTAGATGCGAGTCTGTTACCGGCAAGATATCAATCAACTTCTCAGCAAGGTCGAGGGATCCCTTACTCGTTCGATGCAGGGCTGAGACGATAAACGGCAGCTCCCGATATTGTGCCGCGATGGCGTCAATCAGTTCATCGTTTTGATAACCGAGCGAGGCGGCGTAGAACGAGGCCGTCGCCTCGATGTATTCGCGTCCGTCGGTGTCATAGACGTAAATGCCATGGCCATGATCGATAAATCGCGTGATCTGATTCGTATTTTCTGCGACGCGTTGAAAGCCTAAGATTAATGGCAAGCGTTCGTCTTCGGATATAATCGTTTGTGGGGTGGCCATGTGGTGGCTCCTGGTA
>CAUZWH010000308.1:0-4432 GCA_963583675.1 Alphaproteobacteria bacterium | reverse complement strand
TTGAGCGCCATCGAGTTCGCCCGCAAGGCCTGGGGTCACTTCAAAGAAGTCCGGTCGGTGTAGCCGGCCGCAACCGAATAGCGGTTCGTTAGCCAGTTCTCCGGCGATTGTCGCCGTAGAGCACCCGCGGGGAGCCTATATGATGATCAGCCGGGCAACTTAAAGAACGAATATGACCGGCACCGTTCCCGTCGTCGACATTTCGCCATTCATCACCGGCGCCAAAGCGGGGCGCCGCGCGGTTGTTGAGCAAGTGCGACGGGCTTGTGAGGACACCGGCTTTTTCTCCATCGTCGGCCATGGCGTGCCGCGGGAGGCGGTCGAGCGCATTCGCCGCGACCTCGCCGATTCCTTCGCACTACCGTTGGAAGACAAACTGGCGATCAAGCGGCCGGCGCAACAGATCAGCCGCGGCTACAACCCGATGGGCGATCAGGCGGTTGGACGCACCCTCGGCGCCGCCACGCCGCCTGACCTGCAAGAAAGCTTCGGTTTCGGCTATTGCGACGTGCCGGGCGACGATCCCTATTTTCACACTGAGATGGGCAAGATCTTCTTCGCGCCCAATCTATGGCCGGCGGTCCCAGCCAATCTAAAAGACACCATCGTCGCTTACCGTCAGGTAATGAATGAGCTCGCCGGCAACGTCATGCATATCTTCGCGGCAGCGCTCGATCTCGACGAGACCTTTTTCGACGACAAAATCGATCGCGCGATCAGCGTATTGCGCATCGTCAACTACCCTGCGGTTGATGCGCCGCCGCTCGAGGGACAATGGCGCGCCGGCGCCCATAGCGACTACGGCACGCTGACCCTGCTTCACATTGAGGACTATCCGCAGGGGTTGCAAATCGAAACCTGCGACGGCGAATGGGTCGACGTGCCCGCCGTTCCCGGAGGTTACTTGATCAACATTGGCGATCTGATGATGCGGTGGACCAACGATCGCTGGGTTTCAACCAAGCACCGCGTGGTGTGCCCCACGTCTGAGTTAGCCGACCGCGCGCGCACGTCGGTCGCTTTCTTTCACCAGCCTAACTATGACGCCGTGTGCGAGACCATCCCCACCTGCATTGCCGCAGGCGAGTCCGCACGGTACGAACCCATCACTTCCGGTGCGCATTGGCTCGCCAAGACCATGAAGGCGAAGGCCTAGCCCATCTATGACACGGACAAACACTAATTACGCGACGCGGTGGAAGTGAATTGGTGGATGTACGACGACATTTTCCGGCGCCTTGACGGCGTCCAATAAACCGGAAGGGTTTGGTATGAAGTTCGGAATCGGCCAACCGGTCCGGCGCAAGGAGGACGTCCGGTTAGTGCGAGGCGCCGGGCACTTCCTCGACGATGTTGCGATTGCCGATCAGGCGCACGCAGCGCTGTTGCGATCGCCGCACGCCCACGCCGTGATCCGCTCGATCGATACAGCTAACGCGGCGAGCGCGCCCGGCGTGCTCGTGGTTGCGACCGCCGCAGACATCGCTGCCGAGGGCTTCGGTGCGTTGCAATGCCATTACCTCAAGTTGCTCGACCAGGCCGGCAAAAGCGCCGTCGACTTCGTCCCGGCGCAGCCCCTGCTGGCCCAGGGGCGGGTCATCCACGTCGGCGATGCCGTGGCAATGGTGGTGGCTGAAACGTCAACCGCGGCCCACGACGCGCTCGACCTGATCGATGTGGACTACGACGTGCGTCCGGCTGCCGCCGATCTCGCCGCGGTAGCGCGCGGCGAGGCGCCGCCGGTGTGGGACGAAGTCCCAAACAACATCTGTTTCGAGTGGGAGAACGGCGATCGCGCAGCAACGGAGCAGGCGTTTAACGACGCCGCGCGCACCGTCACCGTCGATCTCCGAAACAACCGGGTCGTCGGCAACTCTCTCGAGCCGCGTGGCGCGATCGGCCTCTACGATCCGGCGCAAGACCATTACACGCTCTATGCCTCGACCCAGGGGCCCTATGTCGTGCGCGAATACATCGCCCAGGACGTCCTCAAGGTTCCGACCGAGCGCCTGCGCGTGATCACGCCCGACGTCGGCGGCGGCTTCGGGCTCAAGCTCCATTCTTACAACGAGTACGGGCTGGTCCTGTGGGCGGCAAAGCGGACCGGCCGCGCGGTCAAGTGGGTGAGCGACCGCAGTGAGGCTTTCAACAGCGACAAGCATGGCCGCGACAACATCACCACTGCCAGCCTGGCGCTCAATAGCGAGGGCCGCATCCTGGCCCTTAAGGTCGAGACCATCGCCAACATGGGTGCGTATTTATCGAACGTCGCGCCGATCGTGCCGACCTATGCGAGCCGTGGAATCCAACTCGGGGCCTACGTCATCCGAACCGCCCACGTGGCCGTAAAGGGCGTCTACACCAACACGGTGTCGGTCGATGCCTATCGCGGGGCCGGTCGGCCGGAGGCGATCTACCTGATCGAGCGAGTCGTCGACGCGGCCGCAAACGCCCTTGGCATGGATCCTGCCGAGTTTCGCCGTCTCAACCTCGTCCCGCCTTCGGCGATTCCCTACAGCAACCCGCTCGGGCTGGTCTACGACAGCGGCGAATTCGAACGAGTGATGGATCTGGCACGTGAAAGCGCCGACTGGGGAGGCGCAGCAGCCCGGCGCGGTGAAGCGCTAGCGCGCGGCGGTCTGCACGGGATCGGGATGTCCTACTACGTGGAAAAATGTGGCGACCCCGCGATCGGGGACGAGACCGCCGCACTCAGTGTCGAGCCCGAGGGCATTGTAGGCATCCGCATCGGCACCCAGGCAAGTGGGCAAGGACACGAGACGGCTTACGCGCAATTGATCGAGGACATGCTAGGGGTGCCGTTTGCGAACGTCGAAGTTCGTCAAGGCGATACGGTACCGGGCGTGATGGGTGGTGGCAGCGGCGGCTCACGCTCGCTGATGGTAGGGGGTAGCGCCATCAAGCTCGCCGTCGATGAACTCATTCGCAAAGGAACGACTGCCGCCGCCGACATTCTCGAGGCCGCTGCCGCGGACATCGAGTTCGCTGACGGGTCGTTCGTCGTCAGCGGCACCGATCGTCGCATCAGCTTGTTCGACCTGGCCACACAGCTCCACGAAACACCTGGTGTGGACGACTTTTCAGCGGAAGCGACCTTCATGCCCGAGGCTTCCTCGATTCCCAACGGCTGTCACATCTGTGAGGTCGAAATCGACCCCGACACCGGGTCGTGCCAGGTCGTCTCCTACGTCGTGGTCGACGATTTCGGCCGTATCATCAACCCGCTGCTTGCCGAGGGTCAGGTGCACGGCGGGGTTGCCCAAGGGATCGGTCAGGCGCTGATGGAAGAGGCGGTCTTCGACAGTGATGGCCAATTGCTTTCCGGATCGTTCATGGACTACGCCTTACCACGCGCAACCGATCTTCTGAACATTCAAACCTCGTTTCATGAAGTACCGACGCCCAACAACCCGCTCGGCGTCAAAGGCGCTGGCGAATCAGGTGCCATCGCCGCACCGCCGGCGGTTATGAACGCCCTGGCGGATGCGCTCCGCGACTACGGGCCGTTCACGATCGATATGCCGGCCACGCCCGAGAAGATCTGGCGCGCCATCACACGCGCGCTCTAGCCAACCACACCCAAAGGCACACAATGCCGCTCGCCTCGCTTAACAATTTTGAAATCTACTATGAGACGCACGGGGACGGGCCGCCGATGGTCTTTATCGCCGGACTCGGCGGTGCAGCCGCTTCGTGGCGCCACCAAATCGAACCCTTCGCGCGCCATTTCAAGGTCATCATATTTGATCAACGCGGCACCCACCGCAGTGGGTCGGGGCCTCTGATCGGTTCGGTCGACGACCTCGCGAGCGATACCATAGCTCTGCTCGACGCACTGTCGATCTCAAGCGCCCACGTCGTCGGCCACTCGACCGGTGGCGCTATCGCCCAAACCCTTGCGATCGACTACCCCGATCGTGTCGCCGGCCTCACACTGTGTGCAACCTGGCCCAAATCGGATGCGTTTTTTCGTTATGTTCTAGGCCTGCGGCTCGAGATTCTACACACCCAAGGGATCGCCGCCTATCTCCGCTCAACCCCCTTTTTCGTATATCCGGATTGGTGGATCAACGAAAACTGGGATGCCCTGGAAGCTAGTATTGAAGCCGGGATTGCCAATCCCCCCGACATTGACGTGATGATCTCGCGCATCGAAGCGATCCTTACCTTTGATCGCGCTAGTCGCCTGCCTCAGATCAGTCACCGCACCCTGGTCCTGTGTGCGCGCAACGATATTCTGGTGCCGCCTTACATGGCCGAGGCGCTCAGCACCGCGATTCCGGATGCCGAACTTGTCATGCTCGAACGCGGTGGCCACTCGTCAAATCAAACCACGCCAGCCGCTTACAACGAAACAGTACTTGGCTTCCTCAGCGGCGTTTGATTAGCGCTTTTCGCGGTATACTCAGCC